>NZ_JCBANG010000045.1:0-49172 GCF_059760905.1 Achromobacter sp. 1011811831 | reverse complement strand
ATCTTGCCGCCCGGGCCCGCGAAGTTCAGGCAAGACGCACTTTATAGCGCATCCCGCCCTCTGCCCGCCGCGCCCCTCAGTAGCGGACGTACTCCAGCACCGGCTTGGACGGCATGGGCGTATTGGCCGCGGGGCGCGCCCGCACACCCTGCGCCACCGGCTTGACCACGGAGACCGGCCGCACCTCGCGCTCGGCCGTCGATTGCCTGAGCACCTGGGCGGCGTCGGCGGTCATCGCAGTGATGTCTTCGGTCACGTCGCCGAGCTTGGACGACTGCGCCAGCGACGCCTGGACCACCTCGCCCATGATCTCGGTGACCCGGTGCGACGACATGACGATGTCATCCATTGTGCTGCCGGCCGACTGGACCTGTACCGCTCCCGCCTGGATCTGCTCCACCGATGTGGTGATCAACCCCTTGATCTCCTTGGCCGCCGCGGCGCTGTTCTGCGCCAGGCTGCGTACTTCGGCGGCAACCACTGCAAAGCCCTTGCCGTGCGTGCCGGCCCGGGCCGCCTCGACCGCGGCGTTGAGCGCCAGGATGTTGGTCTGGAAGGCGATGCCGTCCATCACGCCGATGATTTCGGAAATGCGACGCGAGCTGTCGGTGATGGCGGACATCGTGCGCACCACGTCCTGCACCGTGCGGCCGCCCTCTTCGGCCACCTTGCAGGCATCCTGCGCCAGCGTGTTGGCCTGGGACGCGCGTTCGGCATTCTCGGTCAAGCCCTGCACCGTGACCCGCAGCGTCTGCGCGGCGGTAAAGCGCCTGGTGATGTCGGTGGCGTACTTGACCACCTTGAAGGGCCGACCTTCGGCATCGAGAATGGGGTTGTAGCTGGCCTCGATCCAGACCTGCCGGCCGCCCTTGCCGATACGCAGATACTGCCCGGCGTCATGGCGGCCTTCGCGCAGCTTGCGCCAGAACTCCTGGTAGGCGGCGCCGCGCGCCTCCTCCGGCGTGACGAACATGCTGTGATGACGGCCCACGACCTCGTCGGCGCGGTATCCCATCGCGTCCAGGAACAGTTCGTTGGCGCGCAATATCGTGCCATCCAGCTCGAACTCGATAATCGCCTGGACTTTGGAAATCGCCGCCAGCTGGCCTTCGAAATCGGCCTGCCGTTGCTGCTGTTCGCTGATATCGGTCGCGTACTTGATCACTTTCAACGGGCGACCGCGCTTGTCACAGATCGGACTGTAGGTGGCTTGCAGCCAGATATCGCTGCCGTCCTTGCGCACGCGGCGATAGCGACCGGAGTCGTAGGCGCCCTGCCCCAGTTTTTCCCAGAACTCGGCGTAGGCCGCGGAATCACGTTCTTCCGGACGTATGAACATGCGGTGATGCTGCCCCAGGACCTCGTCCAGGGAATAACCCATGGTGTCCAGGAAATTCTGGTTCGCCATCAGGACATGCCCCTGAAGATCGAACTCGATGACTGCCTGGGCTTTGTGGATTGCTGCGATCTGACCGTATAGATCCGCCTTCTGCATGCCGCGTTCAGCGCGGAGCAGGCGGTTGAGGGTAAGCCAATGCATTATGACGCCTCCTGCGAGGGATGGACGAAACTGCTGACACCGACAAACAACCGCAAAACAATCAGGAAAACCGTCTGCGCGCCCGCGATCCGGCTGTGCGCGCCGCGCCGCGCCACAGGCCGCCTACGTTTTCCGCCATCCCCGCGATGACGGTAGGTCTACTGAAAACAAAAAACAGCAGAATGTATCCAGTCGAAAATATTTAATCTCAAAAAGGCGCCATTCTCAATATTTTCCAGGCCATGGATTCCAAAAAAATATCAACAGGTTACAAAAATAGGAAAACCGGCCGCGCGAGGCTTGCGACAAGCTGAAAATACATTAATTTCCTAGGGTTATCACGGGTGTGCCCCGTATATGCCGGCGAGCAACCGGCATACGCGCCAGGTAAAACCTGATTGATTCAGACCGTCGCCAGACCGCCCATGGAATCGGGTTCATGCGCGACGGCCGCCCCGGATTGCAGATATTGGCGCGGGGACACGCCAAAATGCGCGCGGAAATCCCGCGAGAAATGCGCGCCGTCGGCAAAACCGCAATCCAGCGCAACCTGGGTAATGCTGCCGGGTTTGTTCAGCAGCAGCCAGCAGCCATATTCCAGGCGCAACTGGCGCTGGAATGCCATCGGCGATAAACCCGTGGCCAGGCGGAACGCCCGCTCCAGCTGCCTGCGCCCGACGCCGACATAACGGGCGATGGCGTCCAGCGGCGGCGGATTGTCGATGCGCTGCTCGATGAAATGCGCGGCCTGCCTGACGCGCAGATCCTGGATGCCGGACAGGTCGCTGCGGAAATGCGCCTGTGGCACGCGCGCCGGCCGCACGCCCTGCAGCATCATGTGCCGCATGGCCTGCTGCGCCTTGTCGCGGCCACAATGGCGCGCCACCAGATACAGGCCCAGGTCGATCGCGGCGGTCGAGCCCGCGCAGGAAATCAGGTCGCCCTCGTCGATGAACAGCCGGTCGACCACGGCGCGGGTCTGCGGAAAGCGTTCGCGAAAGGCTTCCAGCACGTTCCAGTGCACGCAGACCGTGCGCGGCCCGACCACGCCGGCCTGCGCCAATGCGAAGGTGCCGGTGCAGATGCCCAGCAACCGCACGCGCCGCTCGGCGGCCAGCCGGAGCCAGTCCCGCAAGGGCTCCGGCATGCGCCCGTTGATGTAGTCATTGCCGCCGCAGACCGCCACGTAGTCGAACTGCTCGGGATCGTCCGGCAAGCCCGCCGCCACGTCGATGGTCAGGCCCGCGCTGGAGCAGCGCGGCTTGCCGTCCCAGCTCATCACCCGCCAGGACGTGTGGATCTGCCGGCTGCGTCCGCCGTGATCGCCGGCCAGGCGCAAGGCGTCGACGAAACCCGCGAAGGCGGCCAGCGTGAACTGGTCCAGCAGCACGATGCCGACCGCGAGCGCGGGTTTTCCCCGAGCCGGGGCATCGGCATCGTCTTCATAGGGAACGGGCTCGGTAGAGGCGGAGAGCGGCGGCTGCATGACGCAATTATTCAAATTTATGTCCCGCGCCTTCAAGCTGGTTTTCCCGGGCATCCACCAAGATGTTGATGTGGCTAGACAGTGTCCAGATCACGGATCGACAAACTACAAGGGGAATCCGACATGGCAACATTCGTCCGCGGCGCCGCTGGCGCCGCCTTGCTCGCCGCGGGGCTGATCACGGCCCCGCTGGCTGGCGCGCAGCAGCAGAAGATCACCGTCGCCTGGTACGGCGGCAACTGGGGCGACGCGTTCCGCGCCTGCGTCGCCGAGCCCTACACCCAGGCGACCGGCGTGCAGGTGTCGCCGGAGGTCGGCACCTCGACCACGACGCTGGCCAAGCTCCAGCAGCAGAAGGCGGCGCCCACCATCGACGTGGCCTGGCTGGACGGCGGCATCAGCGAGCTGGCCGAGCAGGCCGGCGTGCTGGACACGCTCGACCCGGCGGCCATCCCGAACCTGAAGAACGTGATCGACCAGGGCGTGTACCGCAAGGACGGCGCCGCCTACGCGGTCAGCTCCGGCTATTACTCGCTGGGCATCGCCTACAACACCCGCGAGGTCAAGCAGCCGCCCTCCAGCTGGAAGGACCTGTGGCGCCCCGAGTACGCGGGCGCGGTGGCCCTGCCGTCACCCGCCAATTCCTCGGGCGTGCCCTTCGTGTTCTTCCTGGCGCGCGTCTGGTCGGTGGATCCGTCCAACCTGGCTCCGCTCTACGCCAAGCTCGCCACGCTGGACACGGCGCTGTACTTCGACAGCTCGGGCGCGGCCACCAATGCCTACCAGAGCGGCGAGGCGGTGATCGGCGCGCATTTCAACGTGGGCGCCTGGGACCTGATCGACAAGGGCCTGCCGATCGGCTTCGCCGTGCCCAAGGAAGGCGCCTGGGCCACCGACGCCCGGCTGCACCTGGTCAAGGGCGCGCCGAACAAGGCCGCCGCGCAGCGTTTCATCGACACCGCGCTCACGCCGCAGGCCGCGGCCTGCCTGGCGCAGCGGCTCTACCTCGGTCCGGCCGTCAAGAACACCCAGGTGCCGCCCGACGTGGCGCGCAAGCTGCCCTGGGGCGCCGAGGGCTCGGTGCAGAACCTGAGCCTGTTCGACTGGAACCTGATCAACAGCCGCCGCGCCGAAGTCACCGAGGCCTGGAACCGCCAGGTCGCCCGCAAGCGCTGAACGCAGGAACCGTCATGTCCGCTTTGCTATCCATAGAAGGCGTGTCGACGCGCTTCGGCGCCTACCAGGCGCTGGACCGCATCGATCTGGCCATCAACCAGGGCGAGTTCGTCGCGCTGCTGGGCCCCAGCGGCTGCGGCAAGACCACGCTGCTGCGCTCGATCGCCGGCTTCCTCACGCCGGATGCCGGCCGCATCCTGATCGAAGGCCGCGACGTCAGCCGACTGCCGCCCCACCATCGCCCGCTGAACACGGTGTTCCAGAACTACGCGCTGTTTCCGCACATGAGCGTGCTGGACAACGTGGCCTACGGCCCGCGCCGCCAGGGCGCGTCGCGCGCCGAGGCCGCCGAGCGCGCGCGGGCGGCGCTGGACATGGTGGGCCTGGCCGAGTTCGGGCCGCGCTATCCGCGCGAGATGTCCGGCGGACAGCAGCAGCGCGTGGCGCTGGCGCGCGCCATCGTCAACCGGCCCAAGCTGCTGCTGCTGGACGAGCCGCTGTCGGCGCTGGACCTGAAGCTGCGCAAGCGCATGCAGCTGGAGCTCAAGCACCTGCAAGCCAGGCTGGGCATCGCCTTCGTCTTCGTCACGCACGACCAGGAAGAAGCCATGACCATGGCCGACCGCGTGGTGGTGATGCGCGCCGGCGCCATCGAACAGGCCGGCGCGGGCGCCGACATCTACCGGCGTCCGGCCTCGCGCTTCGTGGCCGAGTTCATCGGCGACGCCAACCTGATCCCCTACGCCATCGAGGCGAACGGCTCGCTGCGGCTGCAGGCACAGGGCTTGCATGTGACGCGCGCGGCCGGCGACGCGCCGGCCAGCGGCCTGGCGCTGCTGCGTCCGGAAGACCTGCGCCTCGCGCAAGACGGCTCCGGCGCGGACTGCGCGCTGCGCGGCACGGTGCGCGACGTGATCAACGTGGGCAGCCACTGCATGATCCATGTCGACGTGGACGGACAGACGCTGGTGGCACGGCACGGCAGCGCCGCGCCGGCGGGGCTGCGCGCGGGCGACGCCGCCACGCTGGCCTTCGCGGCCACGGACCTGCACCTGATCGGCGGCCAATCATGACGCGCCGCTCCCTGCGCGCGCCCGCCCTGCTGCTGGCCGCGCCCGCGCTGTTCTTCGCCGCCTTCTTCCTGGCCCCGCTGGCCGTGGTGGCGCTGGCCAGCATCACCGGTGGTCCGTCGGGCACGGCCTTGACGCCGGCCAACTATCTGCGCGTGCTGGCCGACCAGTACCACTGGGACGTGATCCTGGTGACGTTCCGGCTGGCCTTCTACACCACCGTGATCTGCGTGGCGCTGGGCTATCCGCTGGCCTGGTATCTGGTGCGGGTGGTGCGCTGGCGGGCATGGCGCCGGGCCTGCGTGATCCTGCTGGTGGTGCCGCTGTTCACCAGCAACATCGTGCGCGCCTTCGGCTGGATGGTGCTGCTGGGCCGCAACGGGCTGGTCAACCAGGCGCTGATGGCGACCGGCGCCGCCGACCGGCCGGTGCGCTTCATCGGCGCGGAGCTGGGCATCCTGATCGGCATGGTCTACGTGCTGCTGCCCTTCGTGGTGCTGGCCGTGGGCAATGCGCTGGCGCGCGTCGATCCGGCCTGCGAGCAGGCCTCGGCGGACCTGGGCGCCAGCCCTGCGGCCACCTTCGTGCACGTCACCTGGCCGCTGACGCTGCCGGGCGTGATATCCGGCGCCATCATCGTCTTCACGCTGGCGGTCAGCGCCTATGTGACGCCGGCGCTGCTGTCCGGCGGACGCGTCACGGTGCTGTCCATGCTGATCTTCCAGCAGTACAGCACGGTGTTCGACTTCCACTACGGCGGCGCGCTGAGCATGGTGCTGCTGGTCCTGACCCTGATCCTGGTGGCGCTGGCCAACCGCGCCGCCGTTCCGCCCGGAGGCGCACGATGATCGCCCGCTGCCTGATCCGCCTGTCCGCCCTGGGCGTGCTCGCCTACCTGGCCCTGCCGCTGCTGGTGATCCTGGGCGCGTCCTTCACCGCCACGCCCTACCTGGCCTTCCCGCCGCAGGGATGGACGCTGGACTGGTACCGCGCCATGCTGGCCGAACCCGGCTACGCGGCGGCCTTCGCCACCAGCACCGTGCTGGCGCTGGCCGCCACCGCGGCTGCGGTGCTGCTTACGGTGCCCGCCGCCCTGGCGCTGGCGCGCCACGAATTCCCGGGCAAGGCGGCGCTATCGTCAGTGCTGATGTCGCCGCTGGTCCTGCCGCACATCGTGCTGGGCGCGGCGCTGCTGCAGTACGGCGCGTACTTCGGCCTGACGCGCAGCTTCCTGTCGCTGCTGATCGGCCACGTCGTCATCATCGCCCCCTTCGTGCTGCGCGCCACGCTGGGCCTCCTGACGCCGGAGCAGCGCGCGCTGGAGGAAGCCTCGGCGGACCTGGGCGCCAATCCCTGGACCACGTTCTTCCTGGTGACGCTGCCGCAGATCCGGCCTGGCATCGTGACCGGATCGATCTTCGCCTTCATCTCGTCGTGGATCAACGTGGAGCTGTCGATCTTCAACACCACGGCGGACCTGAACACCATTCCCGTCAAGCTTTTCAACTACGTGCAGTACACGATCGATCCGACCATCGCCGCCGTCTCGGGCGCCACGATCGCGGCAGCGGTGATCGCCATCGTCATCCTCGATTTGACCGTCGGGCTGGACATGCTGTCCGAACGCGGCAAATGAACCCTTACCCTACCCCCAAGCCTGGAGCACACGCCATGCGCAAGCAAGACGCGTTCGACGTCATCTATACCCACACCGAGGGCGAGCCCCTGTGCATCGTCCACAGCGGCATCCCCTATCCCGCCGGCTCGACCATCCTGGAAAAGCGCGCCTTCCTGGAGCAGCGCTATGACTGGCTGCGCAAGGCGCTGATGCGCGAGCCGCGCGGCCACAAGGACATGTTCGGCGTGTTCCTGACGCCGCCGTCCAGCCCCGAGTTCGACGCCGGCCTGATCTATATCGACGGCACCGAGTATTCGCACATGTGCGGCCACGGCACCATCGCGGTCAGCATGGCTATGGTGGCCAACGGCCTGGTGCCGCGCGGCCCCGACGGCATCACCCGCATCCGCTTCGAGACCACCGCCGGCCTGGTCGTGTCGGAAGTCGCCTCGGAAGGCGAGCAGGTGCTGTGGACGCGCTTCGAGAACGTGCCCGCCTACGTGGCCGCGCAGGACATCCCGGTGGAACTGCCCGGCTACGGCACGCTGTCGGCCGACATCGTCTGGGGCGGCAACTACTTCGGCATCGTCGACCTGTCGCGCTGCGGCCTGCGCATCTCGCCGGACAACGGCACCGAGCTGTCGCGCATGGGCCTGATCGTGCGCGACCAGCTCAATGCCCGCCAGCGCATCCAGCACCCGACCGAGTCCCATATCAACAACCTGAACTTCATCACGTTCTGGCACGAGCCCACCATCGAGGGCGCCTTCTACAAGAACGTGCACGTGTTCAGCGCCGGCCAGCTCGACCGCTCGCCCGGCGGCACCGGCACCAGCGCGATGATGGCCATGTTCGAGGCCCGCGGCAAACTCGGCCTGAACCAGCCGATCCGCTCCGAGGGCCTGCTGGGCAGCGGCACCTTCGAAGGCTGCCTGCTGGGCGAGGTCGACCTGAACGGCACCCGCGCGGTGCGTCCCACGGTCAAGGGCACGGCCAGCATCCTGGGCACGGCGCGCTGGGTGATCGACCAGAACGATCCGGTCGGCGCCGGCTTCCTGATCCGTTGAGCCGGAGCAGGCGTCGGCGGATCGCTACCCGACCCGCCGACGCCCGGACGCGCGATGTTGCCGCCGGATGACAGGTCCGAGTCGCCCGGACGCCCGGCTCCGCCGGCGCGCTTGCGGCAAGTCGGGGCTCGGGCTTAGGATGGAGCCAGGACCGCGCCTCGCGGCGATGACGGCATCAGCCGCGCGGGGCGGCCAGGGTTTGAACCCAGGCAGCGATTCGGGAGCGCATCGTGAAGAAAGTGGCTGAGATTCTCAGGGAAAAGTCCAACCCGGCGGTCGTGACGGTGGCGCCGGAATCCTCCGTCTACGACGCCATCCGCACCATGGCCGAACGCGGCATCGGCGCCGTGGTCGTGGTGGATGGCGAGACGGTGCTGGGCATGCTGACCGAACGCGACTACGCCCGCAAGATCGTGCTTCAGGACCGCTCCTCGCGCACCACCAAGGTCCGCGACATCATGACTGAATCGGTCTATTACGTGCGACCGGAAGACACCCGCGAGCACTGCATGGCGCTCATGACCGAACGCCATTTCCGGCACCTGCCGGTCATCCATGAACAGAAGCTGGTCGGCTTGGTCTCGATCGGCGACCTGGTCAAGGACGTCATGAGCGAGCAGAAATTCATCATCACCGAGCTGGAGCGCTACATCAGCGGCGAACACCGCTAGCGCGCCCGCATCGCCTATCCGCCCGCCAGCTGGCGGGCGGCGGGCACGACCAGCCCCGCCCCGGCCGCCAGCAGCAGCACGAACACCATGCGCCTGACGGTTTTCATCGATCCGGCGCTGCCGTAGCGGCGCGCCGCCCAGGTCACGGCGATCACCAGCGGCAATGCCTGCGCGCTCAGCCAGAAGGATGAGGCCTGGAACTGGCCCTGGCTCGTCACCAGGCCCAGCCGCGCAAGGGCGTTGAACGAAAACAGGATCAGCAGGCTGTTGCGGATGGACGCCAGCGGCAGCGGCTGGCGATACAGGTGATAGACCATGGGCGGCCCGGCGCTGGAGAACAGGCCGCCCAGCAGGCCGGACACGCTGCCGAAGAAGACGAAGGAGCCGCGCGAGGACAGGCGCGGCAAGGGTTCGGCGCGCGCCACCAGCAGGACGGCACAGGCCATGATGGTCACGCCCAGCAGCAATTGCAGCGCCACGGTCATCGAACCGCTGATCCAGGCCAGCGCGAACACGCCCGCGACCACGCCGACAAGGCTGCTGCCCAGCGCCGGCGCCAGCAACCGCCAGTTGACCTGCGGCTTGGCGCGGGCCAGCGTGACGGCCGCGTTCACCAGCGACAGCACGCTCACCACGTTGGCCACCTCGGACACCGACGCCAGCTGGAACACCCCGGACAGGCCCAGCAGCACCAGGCCGAAGGCGAAACCGGTCATGGTCTGCGCATAGGTGGCGAGTGCCACGCAGGCCAGGAACAGCAGATGTTGGTAGATGCTCATGCGGGGAAAGAGCCTGACCTGCCTCGGCTCTGCCCGCCGCGCGGCGCGGCCAGGTAGGAAACGATTGGGAACGGCGGACGCGCTTGCCAGATGGCGTGTGGAGAAGGACGCGATGATAGCACCGGGCCTTGCCTGGCCCCCCAGCGGACAGCTCCACATCTTTTGTCACAAATGGATGCGAGCGTCCATGTCTGATGGCCGCTCCACCGCTATCCTTGCCGGCCAGCGCAGCCGCCGCGCCCGCCCTCCCAGGCGCCGCGTGCGCACCAGACACCCATACGCCCGCAGCCCGCGTCCATGACAGCCAAACACGCCACCATCAATACCGTGACCCTGACCTGCTCGAACTGCGGCAGCGGCCACTTCACCAAGCTGGACCAGAACGAATACCGCTGCACCCACTGCCAGGCCGTGACGCTGGTCGAGGACAACGTCGCCGAGCGGCTGGAACAGATCCTGCGTGGCATGCAGGCGCCGGCAACGCCGCGCGTCAAACCCAATCTGGCCATCACCGCCGCCGCGATCGCGGTGGCCGTGATCTCTATTCCCGTGGTCATCTCGCTGATGAACGGTTCCTCGCGCACCTCGTATCAGGCGGCGCCACGCATCCCGCCCATCGACGCCTCGCTGGTGAAGCTGACGGACACCCGGGAAATCGGCAACGGCAGCCGCAAGCAGCTGCTGATGATGATGCGCAACGAGACCGGCAAGGCCATCAACGCGCCCAGCGTCAGCGCGCAGTTCTACCAGGGCGACCTGGCGCAGAACTCGGCCAGCGGCTCGCCGCTGTCGCGCACCCTGCTGCCCGGCGAGTACAGCCCGGTGCTGATCGACCTGCCCAGCCAGCCCTACAGCCGCTACGAGCTGCGCACCGGCTCGGTCAGCCCCGCGATGAGCGCCATCACCCGGCAGGTCGCCGCCAGCAAGGTGCAGCTGGTCCAGAACGACGGCGCGCACCGGCTGGTCGGCATCCTCAAGAATGAAGGCGCCAGCGCCATCTCCAGCGCGCAGGTCACGGTGATGCTGTACGACGCCGGCGGCAAGCTGATCGGCAGCGGCAACGGCTACGGCGCGGCGAGCTCGCTGGCGGCCGGCGCCGCCACCACCTTCGACGTGCGCTGCGAGCTGTACGGCGATGGCGCGGTCGCGTCCTATGAATACATGGTCCAGACCACGGCGTCCGGCGGCCAGGACGCCAGCGCGCAGGCCAACGCCGCCAGCCGGATGCAGCGCATCAGCCCGGCGGCCATCCGCGCGATTCCAAAGCCCCGGCTGACCGCGCTGGAACTGCTGGACGAGAATTTCGCCCTGTTCGATCCCGCCCAGCTCAAGCTCAGCGCGCCGCGCCGGCTGCTCGACGAGATCGACCGCCCCCGGCTCTACGCCGAAGCCAGCAACACCAGCGACCGCTATGTCGCGCTGTCGCCGCGCGCCTCGATCGCGGTGTTCGACGGCTCGCAGCCGCTGGAGCTGCGCCAGTCCTGGGAGCTGCCCGCCTATCTGTATCCGGGCGAACGCGTGCCGGTGGAGCTGGTCGGGCGCGACTTCGCGCGCTACACCGAGGTCAAGACGGACTGGAATCCCGCCAAGCGCGCCGAACTGCCCGGCCCGCGCCCCAAGCTGGCGGTGACGGTCGAAAACACCGAAGCCGCGGTCGGCACCGGCACGCTGAACTTCAGCTACCGCTTCCGCTACAAGTATGTGGTGGTCCACGGACGCGTGCGCAACGACGACCAGGCCGCGGTCAAGAAGGTCAAGGTCTGGATCAGCCTGTACGACGCCCAGGACCAGCTGACCGGCGCCCGTGCCGAGGAGCTGCGGCTGCCGCGCCTGGCGCCCGGCGACAGCGCGCCATTCCAGCTGGACGTGAAACAATACGGCGCCAATTTCAAGCGCGTCGCGGTGGTCTACGACGCCGTGCCCGAGTAAGGGCAACGCCTGAATCAACCGGGGTCGGATCGGCGGCGGCCATGCCGTCGCCTGCTGGCAACAGTCGCGTCACCGCAAGTCTTATATAAGATATAAGACATTTGCGAGCGGCCGGCCTTGCCTCTACAATCCGTCCGGTAACCCTTCTTCCAACCCGACTTTGAGCAGGCCTTCCATGCTGGATACTTATCGTCAACACGTCGCCGAGCGCGCGGCCCTGGGGATCCCCCCGCTGCCCTTGACGGCCAAACAAACCGCCGAACTGATCGAACTGCTGAAGAACCCGCCCGCCGGCGAGGAGCAGAACCTGGTCGAGCTGCTGACGCATCGCGTGCCTGCCGGCGTGGACGACGCCGCCAAGGTCAAGGCCTCGTACCTGGCCGCCGTGGCGCTGGGCAAGGAAGCTTGTGCGCTGATCAGCCGCGCCAAGGCGACGGAACTGCTGGGCACCATGCTCGGCGGCTACAACATTGGCCCGCTGATCGAACTGCTGGACGACGCTGAAATCGGCACCATCGCCGCCGAGGCGCTGAAGAAGACCCTGCTGATGTTCGACTCCTTCCACGACGTGAAGGAAAAGGCCGACAAGGGCAACGCCAACGCGCGCGCCGTGCTGCAGAGCTGGGCCGACGCCGAATGGTTCACCAGCCGCCCCGAGCTGCCCGAGAGCCTGACGATCACCGTCTTCAAGGTGCCCGGCGAAACCAATACCGACGACCTGTCGCCGGCCCCGGACGCCACCACCCGCCCCGACATCCCGATGCACGCCCTGGCGATGCTGAAGAACAAGCGCGAAGGCGCCGCGTTCCAGCCGGAGGAAGACGGCAAGCGCGGCCCGGTGAAGTTCATCGAGTCGCTCAAGGAAAAGGGCCATCTGGTCGCCTACGTCGGCGACGTGGTCGGCACGGGTTCGTCGCGCAAGTCCGCCACCAACTCGGTGCTGTGGTTCACCGGCGAAGACATCCCCTTCGTGCCGAACAAGCGCTTCGGCGGCGTGTGCCTGGGCAGCAAGATCGCCCCGATCTTCTACAACACCATGGAAGACGCCGGCGCCCTGCCGATCGAGCTGGACGTGTCCCAGATGGAAATGGGCGACGTGGTCGAACTGCGTCCCTACGACGGCAAGGCCATCAAGAACGGCGCGGTCATCGCTGAATTCGAAGTGAAGTCCGACGTGCTGTTCGACGAAGTGCGCGCCGGCGGCCGCATTCCGCTGATCATCGGCCGCGGCCTGACGGCCAAGGCGCGCGAAGCGCTGGGCCTGGCGCCGTCGACGCTGTTCCGCCTGCCCAAGGATCCGGTCGATTCCGGCAAGGGCTACACGCTGGCCCAGAAGATGGTCGGTCGCGCCTGCGGCCTGCCGGAAGGCAAGGGCGTGCGCCCGGGCACCTACTGCGAACCGAAGATGACCTCGGTCGGCAGCCAGGACACCACCGGCCCCATGACCCGCGACGAACTGAAGGACCTGGCCTGCCTGGGCTTCTCGGCCGACCTGGTGATGCAGTCGTTCTGCCACACCGCCGCCTATCCCAAGCCCGTGGACGTGAAGACGCACCACACGCTGCCCGAGTTCATCAGCACCCGTGGCGGCATTTCGCTGCGTCCGGGCGACGGCGTGATCCACTCGTGGCTGAACCGCATGCTGCTGCCCGACACCGTCGGCACCGGCGGCGACTCGCACACCCGCTTCCCGATCGGCATCTCGTTCCCCGCCGGCTCGGGCCTGGTGGCCTTCGCCGCCGCCACCGGCGTGATGCCGCTGGACATGCCGGAATCGGTGCTGGTCCGCTTCAAGGGCAAGATGCAGCCCGGCGTCACGCTGCGCGACCTGGTCAACGCCATTCCGCTGTACGCGATCAAGCAGGATCTGCTGACCGTGGCCAAGCAGGGCAAGAAGAACATCTTCTCCGGCCGCATCCTGGAAATCGAAGGCCTGCCGGACCTGAAGGTCGAGCAAGCCTTCGAACTGTCGGACGCTTCCGCCGAACGTTCGGCCGCCGGTTGCACGGTGCGCCTGAACAAGGAACCGATCATCGAGTACATCAACAGCAACATCGTGATGCTGAAGTGGATGATCGCCAACGGCTATGAAGACGAGCGCTCGCTGGGCCGCCGCATCAAGGCCATGGAAGCCTGGCTGGCCGATCCCAAGCTGCTGCAGCCGGACGCCGACGCCGAGTACGCCGCCGTGATCGAGATCGACCTGGCCGACGTGCACGAGCCCATCGTGGCCTGCCCGAACGACCCCGACGACGTCAAGACGCTGTCGGACGTGGCCGGCGCCAAGATCGACGAAGTGTTCATCGGCAGCTGCATGACCAACATTGGCCACTTCCGCGCGGCGTCCAAGCTGCTGGAAGGCAAGCGCGACATCCCGGTCAAGCTGTGGGTGGCCCCGCCGACCAAGATGGACGCCACGCAGCTGACCGAGGAAGGTCACTACGGCGTGTTCGGCACGGCCGGCGCGCGCACCGAAATGCCGGGCTGCTCGCTGTGCATGGGCAACCAGGCGCAGGTGCGCGAAGGCGCGACGGTCATGTCGACCAGCACCCGCAACTTCCCGAACCGCCTGGGCAAGAACACCAACGTGTACCTGGGCTCGGCCGAACTGGCCGCCATCTGCTCGAAGCTGGGCCGTATTCCGACCAAGGAGGAATACATGGTGGACATGGGCGTCATCAACAAGAGCGGCGACCAGATCTATCAATACCTGAACTTCGACAAGATCGCGGACTACAAGGACGTGGCCGACGTCGTCGAGCTGTAAGCGCCGCCCTCCAGGCCTGCGGGCCTGGACCAAGCGAAAAGGCCCTGGAGCGATCCAGGGCCTTTTTTCATCTTGCGCGGCGCGCGACAGCGCTGGCGGTCCGCCCGTGGCGCCTTGCGGCGCAACGGACCTTTGCCGGCGCGCTTAGTAATAGACGTCCACGTAGTCGGTCAGGCCACCGCAGGCTTCCATCTTCTGCAGGCGCCAGTACTTGCGCTTGCCTGTCGCGCGGAACTCGTAGTCGCCCGTGCGCTCGCAGCGGCGGCCCTTGTCCGGCGCGTCCAGGATCAGGATGGTGCCGCGCAGGACGAAACGGTCGCCGCCGATGGACACGACCTCGCCCTTGATCTTCAGCGTGCCTTCGAAATTGGCCTGCGTCCCTTCCAGGCGCACCACGCCGTTCTCGTCCTTGGCGGTCAAATGGCCGCGCGAGGCCGACCAGAGCCATTGCAGCGTGATGCCGCTGTTGCCCAGCAGCCGCTCATACGCGGCCTGGTCCTTGACGTCGGTCTTCTGCACCGGCGCCAGAGCGCTGGCGCTGGCGGACTGTTCGGCGCCGGCGGCGGCGGCGGGCGCGGGCGCCGGCAGCGTCGCGGGGGGCTGGATCGCCGCGGGTTGGGCCGGCTGGTGTCCATGGGCCGATTGCGCGGCGCTGATGCCCGGCACGGCGACGAAGGCCAGGGCCGCGCTCAACGCCAGGGCGAGCATGCCCGGAGCCCGCATTTTCCGGGGGGAGACAGCCAGGGCGCGATCAACGTTCGTGTGCATGGTGTTCGACGAGTAGGAAGGGTGGGACCAAACGGCCCAAGCGCTTGCGCTCGGGCGCATAAATTAACACGTGTATCTGGCCCCGATAACATCGGACGCCGACGTCGTGTGTCCATCTGTTAGAGCGGGCCGGGTCGCCGCGCCCGGCGCGAGCTTGTCGCCGAGGATCCGGCCGCAATCGTGCGCTGTCTGATGAGAAATGACAGTCCGAGCGATCTTTTTCACGATTTTTCACCGAGCCGGCGCATTTAAGACGAAACGTTTTTATACAATCCGCGCACACATTGACACAGATAGCCCGCCGGGACGCCGGCGGAGCGCCTGGAGGAACCCCCGCCAATGACCCGGCTCCTGATGCCGCCCCTGCTGCTGGCGCTCGCCGGCTGCGCCACCGCGCCGCCCTCGAACCCCGACAACATCTGCGCCATCTTCCGGGAAAAACCGGACTGGCACGACGCCGCCCTCAAGGTGCAGAAGAAATGGGGCGCGCCGGTCCCGATTCCCATGGCCATGATGTACCAGGAGTCCTCCTTCAAGCAGGACGCGGTGCCGCCGCGCTATTACTTCCTGGGCCTAATTCCCTGGGGCCGCGTCAGTTCCGCCTACGGCTACGCCCAGGTCAAGGACGAGACCTGGGACGACTACAAGAAGGACGCCGGGGGTTGGGGCTCCAGCCGCGACAACTTCGCCGACGCGATCGATTTCATGGGCTGGTACATGCACAAGACGCAGCGCCTGAACGGCGTGGCCAAGTCCGATGCCTACGGCCAGTACCTGAACTATCACGAAGGCTGGACCGGCTACCGCAACCGCAGCTACGACCGCAAGGCCTGGCTCAAGACCGTGTCCCAGAAAGTCAGGGCGCGCGCCGAGCGCTACACCGCGCAGTACAAGAGCTGCGAACAGGACCTGACGCGCGGCGGCTGGTTCTGGTAGGCCCGCCGCCGCGCATGCGGCCTTAGAAGTCCATGCTGGCGCTCAGCATGAAGGTGCGCGGGCCGCCCAGCACCAGATAGCCGTTGCCGGGATAGCCGCCCACCGAGGACCAGTAGTTGCGGTTGGCGATGTTCTCGACGCGGGCGCGCAGCGTCACCACGTGGCCGTCCACGTCCATCATGTAGCGCAGGCCCGCGTCCAGGCGGGTCCAGCCGGGCACCTTGAGCGTGTTGGCATCGTCCGCGTAGGACGCGCCGGTGTACACCACCCGGCCATCCAGCGTCAGGCCCTGCACGCCGGGGATGTCCCATTCCGCGCCCAGGTTGGCCTGGAAGCGCGGCACGCCGATGACGCGGTTGCCGTCGATGGCGGCGTTGCCGGTGGCGCGCTGCCTGGCATCAAGCCAGGTCAACCCGCCCAGCACGCGCACGCGCTTGCTCGCCTCGCCGAAGACAGTCAGTTCGACGCCCTGGTGGCGGTCCTTGCCGGACGCCGTGAAGTTGTTGTTGGCGTCATACGCGGCGCGCGGCTTGTCGGTCGAGAACAGCGCCAGGCCGGCGCCCAGGCCATCGCCGTCGTACTTGACGCCGATTTCCTTCTGCTTCGAGACATAGGGCGACAGACTGGTGCCCACGTTGGGCACCGGTTTGCCATTGGCATTGGCCGGCGCGGTGTCGCCCGCGACCAGCGCCTCGATGTAGTTGGCATACAGCGAGACGCTGGGCGCCACCTTCACCACCAGGCCAGCCGCGGGGGAATTGCGGCTGTCGTCATAGGCGCCGTTTTCCTTGCCCGTGTTGTATGCATAGCTGCGCGAGGACAGCCGCTGATGGCGCAGGCCCAGCGTCAGCATCACCTTGTCGTCCAGGAAGGACATGGTGTCGCCGATGGCATAGCTGCTGGTGCGCGTGCGGCCCTGCAAGGCGGGATTGTCGAGGTCGTTGCCGCGCAGCGCGCCGGCGCTGAAGGCCGGCTTGCCGTAGGAGACCGGATCGTAGATGTTGGTCGGGAACGTGTTGGCGTAGTCCATCACGTAGGCGTTCTTTTTCTTCAAGTCGAAGAAGGACGCCGAAACGACGAATTCATGGCCGACCGGACCGGTGCGGACCTTGGCGCGCAGGCCCAGTTCGCCGGTGTTGACGCTGTCCTCGCGCGTATTGTCGAAGCGGTAGAAATTGCCGGCGCCGGTGCGCGCGTCGGTCAGCGTGACGTTGCCCAGCGAATTGGCCTCGTCGCTGCGGCGCATGCCGAAGGCGGCCCAGCCGGTCAGCTTGTCGCTGAAGTCATGCTCGGCGCGCAGCGTGCCGAATACATCGCGTTCGTTGGAGTACGACCAGGGCTGGGCATAGTTGGAGCTGGCGTCGGGCGGCGCGGGCACGTGGTCTTTCATGCCGGGCGCGAAGCTGACGTTGGGACGCGCGCGCTTGAGCTTGTTCTCCTGCCAGCCCACGTCGGCCGACAGGCGCGTGTCGGCCGAGCGCCAATCCAGGCCCAACGACACCAGGCTGGTACGCGAGTGTTCGTCGTCTATGGCGGTGTCGCCGCTGCGCTGCGCCACGTTCAGGCGCACGCCGGTGCTGTCGCCCGGGCCGAAGCGGCGCGCGATGTCGGTCGAAATCTGATACTGGCCGCCGCTGGAGATGCCGGTGGTCAGGCGGGTCAGCGGCTCATTGGGCGCGCGCTTGGGCACCAGGTTGATCACGCCGCCGATGCCGCCGCCGTTGGGCGCCGATCCGGTCAGGAAGTTGGACGCGCCGCGCAGCACTTCCACGCGCTCGAACAGCTCGGTGGCGATGTACTGGCGCGGCAGCAGGCTGTACAGGCCGTTGTAGGCCACATCGTCCGAACTGAGGATGAAACCGCGGATGAAATACGACTCCTGGAAATTGCCGAAACCGCGCGCCACGCGCACGCCGGGATCGTTCTGCAGCACGTCGCCGACGCTGCGCGCCTGCTTATCCTGGATCAGCTCATTCGTATAGCTGGTGATGCTGAACGGCGTGTCCATCAGGTCGCGCGTGCCCAGAAGGCCGACGCGGCCGCCGCGCGCCACCTGCCCGCCGGCATAGGGCTCGGCCAGGCCGCCGGCCGAGGCGTCGGCGCTGGCCTCGACCTTGATGGCGTCCATGGACACCGTGGGCGCCGTGGCTTGGGATGGCGTTGCGGACGGGGTTGCGGACGGAGACAGTGACTGCGCATGGGCCAGGCACGGCAGGGCCGCGGCCATGCAGGCGAGAGTACGGATTTTCATGTCGGGATGTGGGCGGGAATGGACGTCCGCAAGGCGGAACAAGGAAACACTGAATCCCGATGGGGCCACGCGCGGTTCGGCTTATGCGACCGGTACTGCCGCAGGGTGGCTTGCGCCGGCCCTGACTAGCCCGTTTACCAAAGGGGGCTGGGAATCTTGCGGGACAAATGATAACAAATAACAATCATTATCATTACGTCCCTTAATTGAAATTCCAGCCTGCGTCGTCCCGTGGCAACAGCGACGCCCGCTCAAGAAGATGCGATGAAATGCCCTTGTGTCCGGCCAGACCGGAAGCCGGGCCGGCAAATGCCGCCAGCGGCCCATGGCTGGCGCAGTCCCGCTCCGGACGCATGCCGGCAAGACGGGACTGTCCGGGAACTACAGGTCGGTGGTATCGAGCGTGAAGGCGGCGGCGGCGCGGCCGATGCGGTCGTTGACCGCATGCCATGCGTCATTGGCGGGCGGCGCCTGCACGACGATGCGGGCATAGCCCTGGGCGTCCAGCTCGCGCAGCAGCGCGTACAACGCCTGCGCGTAGCGCGCCGGATCGGACGGCACCTGGCGCCATTGCACGCGGGCATCGGCCGAGGCCGGCGCGGGGTCGAACGACACCAGCGCCACCTGGCCCGAGGGCAGGCCGATGCCTCGCAGAACGTCGGCCACGCGCGCGTCGCCGGCCAGTTCCAGCTCGGTGCGCGGCGCGTAATGCGCCTTGAGCGTGCCCGAGGCGCGCGGCGCGGCTGCGTCAGGCGCGAACACCTGTGCGCCCAGCACCGCCTCGATCTGCGCGGCGCTGACGTGGCCGGGGCGCAGCAGCACGGGACCGGCGCCCTGGTCCAGCCGCGACAGGTCCAGGATGGTGGATTCGATGCCCACGTCGGACGCCCCACCTTCCAGCACCGGCATGCCGGCCGCGACCTCGTCGGGGAATTCCGCGCGCACGTGCTCGGCCAGCGTCGGCGAGACCTGCCCGAACTTGTTGGCCGACGGCGCCGCCACCCCGCCCTGTCCGTTCGGCTTGCCGGCGGCGAAGGCCGCCAGCAAGGCCTGAGCCACCGGATGCGAGGGGCAGCGCAGGCCGATGCTGTCCTGCCCGCCGCTCACGGTGTCCCCGATGTGCGGCGCGCGCTTGAGGATCAGCGTCAGCGGGCCCGGCCAGAACGCGTCCATCAGCAGCCGCGCCTCGGCCGGCACCTGCGCGGCCCAGTACGAAACATCGGCGCCGGGCGCGATGTGCACGATCACCGGATGATTGGACGGTCGGCCCTTGGCAGCGTAGATCTTGGCCACGGCCTGTGGATTCTCGGCGTCCGCCCCCAGCCCGTAGACGGTTTCGGTCGGAAAGGCCGCCAGCTCGCCTGCCAGCAGCAGGCCGGCGGCGCGGGCGATTTCCTCGGGCGTGGCGGAACAGGACGACGGGATTGACATGGACGCGCCCTACTCCGGCGCCTGCATGCCCAGCGCCGCGGCGACGCGGGCGGCATCGGCCTGCGCCTGCGCCTGCGTCGGCGCGACGATGGTGACGTGGCCCATCTTGCGACCACGGCGCGCTTCGCGCTTGCCGTACAGATGCAGCTTGGCGGTGGGCGTGGAAAGCGCACCGGCCCAGTCGGGCTCGCGCTGCGCGTCCGTATCGGCCGACTCGTACCAGATGTCGCCCAGGATATTCAGCATGACGGCCGGCGCCAGCAGGTCGGTGCCGCCCAGCGGCAGTCCGGCCATGGCGCGCGCCTGCTGCTCGAACTGGCTGGTCAGGCAGGCGTCCATGGTGTAGTGGCCGCTGTTGTGCGGACGCGGCGCGATTTCATTGACGATCAGGCTGCCGTCCTTGAGGACGAAGAATTCCACGCACAGCACGCCGTGGTAGCCCAGGCCCTGCGCGATGGCCTGCGCCGCCGCCGTGGCGCGGGCCTGCCGTTCGGCATGGGCCGCGTCCTGGCCGGCGGCCGACGCGGTGGACACCGCCAGGATGCCGTCGCGGTGCACGTTGCGCGCCACCGGGAACACCACGCTGGCGCCGTCGAAGCCGCGCGCCAGCACCACGGAGATCTCGTAGTCCAGCGGCATCAGCGCTTCCAGCACGCAGGGCACGCCGCCGAATTCGGCGTAGGCGGCCAGCGCTTCCTCGCGCGTGGCGATGCGGGCCTGGCCCTTGCCGTCGTAGCCCATGCGGGCGACCTTGAGGATGCCCGGGAACAGACTATCCGGCGCGGCGCGCAGGTCGGCCTCGCCGCGGATCGCGGCATGCGGCGCGACGGGGATGCCCTGTGCGGCGATGAAGGTTTTTTCCGCGATGCGGTCCTGCACCACGGCCACGGCATCGGCGGCCGGGCTGACGCGGCAACGCGCGGCCAGCGCGCGCAGGCTGTCGGCGGGCACGTTCTCGAATTCGGTGGTGACGGCGCGGCATTGCTGCGCCAGGCGCGCAAGGCCGGCCTCGTCGTCATAGGCCGCGCGGATGTGCAGGTCGGCGACCATGCCGGCCGGACATTCCTCGGCCGGATCGAGCACGGCAACCTTGTAGCCCAGGCTCTGGGCGGCATGACAGAACATGCGGCCCAGCTGGCCGCCGCCCAGCAGGCCGAGCCAGCCGCCGGGAGCGATGGAGAAAGCGGTCGATTGAGTCATGCGGATCAAGCCTCGGGCGGAACCTTCATGTCGCGCGCGGCCTGCGTCTGGCGCGCGCGGAACGCCACCAGCTTCTGGTGCAGGCCGGCATCGGTGCCCGCCAGCGTGGCGATCACGTGCAGGGCGGCGTTGGCGGCGCCGGCTTCGCCGATGGCGAAGGTGGCCACCGGCACGCCCTTGGGCATCTGCACGATGGACAGCAGCGAATCTTCGCCGTGCAGGTACTTGGACGGCACCGGCACGCCGAACACCGGCACTTCGGTCAGGGCCGCCATCATGCCCGGCAGGTGCGCGGCGCCGCCGGCGCCGGCAATGATGCCGCGCAAGCCGCGCGCGTGCGCCGCGGCGCCGTACTCGGCCATGTCCTGCGGCATGCGGTGCGCGGAGATGACCTGCGCTTCGTACGGCACGCCGAAGTCTTCAAGCATGGCGACTGCGTGTTTCATGACCTCCCAATCGCTGGAAGAACCCATAATCACGCCTACCACGGGGGTGGCCTGCGCCGCTGCGGAAGTCTTGGCTGTCATGACCGATGTCGAGTGAAAAATAGTTGGGGAACCGCGGCGCGCGCCGCGAAACCCGGTATTTTACCCGGCGCCGGACACCCCCTACCGCAGCCTCAGCGAATCCAGCCAGAGATAGCCCGTCGGATTGTCCGGGCAGGGCCCGAAACCGCATTCCAGCGTCGTGCCGCCCAGATTGACCAGCACGATGACGAAAAACAGGGCCATGACGACCCAGCCCGCCAGCGGCACCTGCTTCTTGAGCATGCTGTCGCCCCATTTGCGGTCGGCCGACAGCATCAGCACGCAGAAGGCGATGAGCGCGACGAAGGCGATGAACGACCAGGTATAGAAATGCAGGCCGAGCAGCGTCGTGCCGTAGCCGGGATCGCCGGGCGCGATGTGCAACAGCACCTGCCGCCCCGAGGCCAGCATGCCGCCCAGCGCGGCGGCGATGACCATCGCATAGTGCATGGGCGACGGCCCCAGCCGCAGGTTCAGCAGCAAGCCCACGCCGGCCAGCATGAAGGCGACGCGCTGCAGCAGGCATAGCGGGCATGGCGGCTCGTCGTGGACGATCTGCCAGACGAAGGCCAGGATCAGCACGGCCGTGACGCCCAGCAGGGCCAGGCCATTCAGGAAGCGCGAGCCGCGCGCGGGGTTCGGAGAGAAGATCATCGCCCCGCTCCTATAGCGACAACGCCAGCGGGCTGGTCATGTGGTACTGGCACCAGGCGGCGAAGATCCCCAGGGTGACGATCCAGAAGGCAACCGCGGGGCGGCGCTTTCCCAGCATGCCGAACCACACAGCGACCAGTCCGGTCAGGAAAGGCAACATCATTACCATGCGCAGCTCCTTTCTTGTTTCCGGCGGGCGGCGAGGCCCTGCTGCGGCGGCTGCGGGCCGCATCCGGTTGATGGCGAAAGAACTCCCGCGCGCGGCCTCGGCCCGGCGTCGGGAAGGAATGCGCTGGCGAGTATAGCGTCACATTAAGAAATAATTAGACGGAAAAATGCGGATTTTCCGGTTTTTATTGATCAATGAAGACGCGGCCGCGGGCAGGAGCATGCGGCGCAAACCATGGGGTGGCGCCGGCAATCTCGGACTTGTCCGATCCTGCGCCATCGCCTTTGCCCGACGGACTCCAGAAAAAAACCCCTCGCAGCGCGTTCCGCTGCGAGGGGTTCGGGTCGTGTCCGCGCCGGCGACCGGCGTTCAGGCCATCAGGCGGTCCAGCGCCTCGCGGTACTTGGCGGCGGTCTTTTCCAGCACGTCCTGCGGCAGGCGCGGAGCGGGCGGCGTCTTGTCCCAGGTCTGGGTCTCGAGCCAGTCGCGCACGAACTGCTTGTCGAACGACGGCGGGCTGATGCCCACGCGGTAGCCGTCGGCCGGCCAGAAGCGCGAGGAATCGGGCGTCAGCACTTCGTCCATCAGGTAGAGCGTGCCGTCGTCGTCCAGGCCGAATTCGAACTTGGTGTCGGCGATGATGATGCCCTTGGTCGCGGCAAAGCGCGCGGCCTCGGTGTACAGCTTGAGCGTCACGTCGCGGATGCGCTCGGCCATTTCCTGGCCGACTTCCTTGACCACGTGGGCGAAGTCCACGTTTTCATCGTGCATGCCGAACTCCGCCTTGGCGGCCGGCGTGAAGATCGGCTCGGGCAGCTGGCTGGCCTGCTGCAGGCCGGCGGGCAGCTTGATGCCGCAGACCGAGCCGGTGGCCTGGTAGTCCTTCCAGCCCGAACCGATCAGGTAGCCGCGCGCGACGGCCTCGACCAGGATGGGCTTGAGGCGCTTGACCACCACGGCGCGGCCGCGTACCTGGTCGACCTCGTCGGCCGCGACCACATCTTCCGGCTTCACGCCGGTGGAGTGGTTGGGCAGGATGTGGGCGAGCTTCTGCAGCCAGAACTCGGTCAGTTCGGTCAGCACCTGGCCCTTGCCGGGGATGGGATCGTCGAGGATCACGTCGAAGGCGGAGATGCGGTCCGATGCGACGATCAGCAACTTGTCGTCGCCCACCGCGTACATGTCGCGCACCTTGCCGCGTCCCAGCAGCGGCAAGGACTTGATGCTGGATTGATGCAAAGCAGAAGTCACGGGAATGGCCTATGGCAAAAATGAAGATTCCCGCCTCGGGCCGAGCGCCAGGGCGGGAACAAGACGAAACCGGGAATCCGCGGGGCGAGGCGGGCGCCGGAAGCGCGGATCCTGCAAAGGGCATAGATTACTGCAAATAGCCCCGCCTTGCCGCGCGCGCGGGGCCGGGTTAGCCTCTGTTCCGGCCGCCGGGTCCGGCGGCCGGCACCACACATTCGAGCCGACCGCCCGGACGTTTCCTGCCCAGACCGGCACCCAGGATCAGGCCAGGGCGCAACGGCGCATACCCATTGCCCGGAGACAGAGTCGTATGCAGGATGCTTTCCAAAAACGCACCTCGAAGACTGACGCGCAGGTGCATTTCACCGGCGGCTGCCAATGCGGCGCCATACGCTACGCGGTAACCGACGAGCCGATCACGGCCGCCACCTGTCATTGCCGCGACTGCCAGTATTCCAGCGGCGGCGCGCCGGCCCATGCGCTGCTGTTCCCGGCGGGGTCCGTCACGCTGCTGCGCGGCGCGGCCAAGGAGCACCGCTATCGCGGCGGCTCGGGCCGCACCGTCATGCGCAGCTTCTGTCCGGACTGTGGCACGCCGCTATTCGGCGGCACCGAAGGCGCCAACTACGACGTGGTCCGCGCCGGCTCGCTGGACGACCCGGAAGCCTTCCGCGCGCGGGTCAGCCTGTGGACGGATTCGGCGCCGTCCTGGCACCACGTCGATGCCACCGCGCCCAGTTTTCCCGGCAACGCGCCACCGATAACCTGAGGCCGACGCGCTACGCGGCGGCGGAACAGCAAAAAGGGCGAGTCCTGCAGGACTCGCCCTTTTCTTCATGCCACATCAGGACTGCCATGGAGGGCAGTCCATCTTTGCATGGCTTACTGCACCACTTGCGCCAGCTTGCCCGAGGCGTACTGGGCGGCGATCTCGGTCAGCGGCAGGGCCTTGATCTTGCTGGCGTTGCCGGCGGTGCCGAACTCGGTGTAGCGGGCGACACAGATCGCCTTGGCGGCGGCGCGCGCCGGCTTCAGGTATTCGCGCGGGTCGAACTTGCCGGGGTTCTCGGCGAAGAAGCGACGGACGGCGCCGGTCATGGCCAGGCGGATGTCGGTGTCGATGTTGATCTTGCGCACGCCGAACTTGATGGCTTCCTGGATTTCCTCGACGGGCACGCCGTAGGTTTCCTTCATGTCGCCGCCGAATTCGCGGATCTCGGCCAGCAGTTCCTGCGGCACGCTGGAGCTGCCGTGCATCACCAGGTGGGTGTTGGGCAGGCGGGCGTGGATTTCCTTGATGCGGGCGATCGACAGGATGTCGCCGGTGGGCTTGCGCGTGAACTTGTAGGCGCCGTGGCTGGTGCCGATGGCGATGGCCAGGGCGTCCAGCTGGGTCTTGCGCACGAAGTCGGCGGCCTGCTCGGGATCGGTCAGCAGCTGATCCATGGTCAGCTTGCCGTCGGCGCCGTGGCCGTCTTCCTTGTCGCCCTGCATGGTTTCCAGCGAGCCCAGGCAGCCCAGTTCGCCTTCGACCGTCACGCCCAGCTTGTGGGCGATGTCCACGACCTTGCGGGTCACGTCGACGTTGTAGTCGTAGTCGGCGATGGTCTTGCCGTCTTCCTTCAGCGAGCCGTCCATCATCACGCTGGAGAAGCCCAGGTTGATGGCGCCCTGGCAGATGGCCGGCGACTGGCCGTGATCCTGGTGCATGACCACGGGGATATGGGGGTAGGACTCCACGGCGGCCTGGATCAGGTATTTCAGGAAGCCTTCGCCCGCGTATTTGCGCGCGCCGGCCGAGGCCTGCATGATCACCGGGCTGTCGGTCTCCGCCGCGGCTTCCATGATGGCCTGGACCTGTTCCAGGTTGTTGACGTTGAAAGCCGGGATGCCATAGCCATGCTCGGCGGCATGGTCGAGCAACTGGCGCATGGAGACTAGGGCCATGAGTGGTCCTCCTAAGGGTGCAGTTTATTGAGAGATGATTGAAACCTGCTGATAAGGAGGGATTTTACGGGGGATTCGCGGAAAGGTCTTGCAACCCTATGTCCACATGCTTCCGGACGAGGGCGGCGGCGCAGGGAGAAGCCCTCGGGGAACGCCTGACGGCGGCCGGCCCGGGGCGGGGTGAGGCGGGCTCCCCCACCCCGCCCCGCCGCCCTTCGGGGCAGGCCCGCGTGCGGCACGCCGCCCCGGGTGACCAGGATGCGGCCTTCTCGCTTGGCGCGCCGGTTGGCCTCGATGAAGTCCGGCGCGGCCGCCATGAACAGCGTGCGGCCATCCGGCCCGCCCAGCGCCGCCGCGAAGATGCCCAGTTCGCCGGTGTCGATCTGCTCCAGGATGCGGCCGCCGCGCGCCACGCGCACGATGCGCTTGCCGATGGCGTCGGCCACCCACAGCGCGCCCTCGGCGTCCAGCGCGCCGCCATCCGGGCCGATGGCCGAGGCGGCGATCAGCGTGTGCAGGTCGTCCGAGGCCGGCAACGCGCCGAAGTCGGCCCAGTCGCGGCGCGGGCCCAGGCCGCCGTCGGCCAGGATGTCGAATTCCGAGATGCGATTGCCGAAAGTCTCGTTGACGATCAGGGTCTTGCCGTCCGGCGTGATGAAGGAGCCGTTGGGAAAGCACAGTCCATCGGCCACCGCGCGGGCCGAGCCGTCCGGATCGACCCGGACGACACTGGTGGTGGCGACGGGCTCGCCCGCCATCAAATCGAAGCCGAAATTGCCCACATAGGCCCGCCCCAGGGCGTCGACCACCATGTCGTTGATCGGACCGCCAGTCAGGGCGCTCAGGTCGGCATGCACGACCAGCGTCCCGTCCGTCTCCCTGCGCAGCACCTTGCGGTCCTTCATGGAGGACACCAGCATGCGGCCGTCGGGCAGCCAGCCCAGGCCGGACGGCTGCTGCGGCACCTTGCAGATCTGCTCGATGCGCCCTTCGAGGTCGACGGCGATCACCTGCTCGGTGTAGAAGTCGGACGCCCACAGGCGCCCGTCGCGCCAGCGCAGGCCCTCCAGGTAGGTATAGCCGGAGGCCAGCACGGACAATTCGCGTTTCGGCATTGCTCTGTCTCCATTATTTTTGCGTGAGTGCCGCCGGCGCGCCGGCGGACCGGACCCTCTCCCGCCCCTTCCAGGGCGGGTACGGGGACAAATGATTTTGTCATGACTCAACCGTCCCCAACCTTACAACTAACTGTCAGCTACTCGGGGTTAACATCGCGCCCCGAGGGTTAACCCGCGCAGCCGCAGCAGGCCGCGCACGGCCGTTTCCACCCGTGGAACCCGCCTGGCCCACCCTGGCATTCCATCATCAGACCGCTAGTCCCGCCCCGTGCCGGCGGCAGGCTCCACGCCAGGCGACCCGGTCCTCCGTTTTGCGTTTTACCGATATGAATACGAAAAAACTGACGCGCTACATCGGCCTGGCCATGGTGCTCGGCGTCTTGGTGGGATACCTCTGCAACAAGTACGCGCAGAACGCGCAGGAGGCCAAACAGATCGCCTCGTACTTCAGCCTGATCACCGACATCTTCCTGCGCATGATCAAGATGATCATCGCGCCCCTGGTGTTCGCCACCCTGGTCTCGGGCCTGGCCAGCATGAGCGACGCCAGCGCCGTCGGCCGCATCGGCCTGCGCGCCATGTTCTGGTTCATCACCGCCTCGGCCATCTCGCTGCTGCTGGGCCTGATGCTGGTGAACGTGTTCCAGCCCGGCGCCCACCTGAACCTGGCACTGCCGGACACGAGCCTCACCTCCGGCCTGAAGACCGGCGACTTCACGCTCAAGACCTTCATCACCCACGTCTTCCCCAAGAGCATCGCCGAGGCGATGGCCAATAACGAGATCCTGCAGATCCTGGTGTTCTCGCTGTTCTTCGGCGCGGCGCTGTCGTTCATCCGCGGCAAGGGCCACAACACCATCTTCAACATGATCGACGAACTGGCCAAGATCATGTTCCGCGTCACCGACTATGTGATGCGCTTCGCGCCGCTGGGCGTGTTCGCCGCCATGGCCGCCGCCATCACGACCGAGGGCCTGGGCGTGCTGGTCAGCTACGGCAAGCTGATCGGCGAGTTCTACCTGGGCCTGGCGCTGCTGTGGGCCATCCTGTTCGCGGTCGGCTACCTGTTCCTGGGCAAGTCCACGTTCCGCCTGGGCGGCCTGATCAAGGAGCCCACCCTGCTGGCCTTCTCGACCGCCAGCAGCGAATCGGCCTATCCCAAGACCATCGAGGCGCTCTCGCGTTTCGGCGTGTCCAAGCGCATCTCGGGCTTCGTGCTGCCGCTGGGCTACTCGTTCAACCTGGACGGCTCGATGATGTACCAGTCCTTCGCGGTGCTGTTCATCGCGCAGGCGTACAACATCGAAATGAGCTTCTCGCAACAGCTGACGCTGCTGCTGGTGCTGATGGTGACCAGCAAGGGCATGGCCGGCGTGGCGCGCGCCTCGCTGGTGGTGGTGGCCGCCACGCTGCCGATGTTCCACCTGCCGGAAGCCGGCCTGCTGCTCATCATGGGCATCGACCAGTTCTTCGACATGGGCCGCACCGCCACCAACGTGGTGGGCAACAGCCTGGCCACTGCGGTGATCGCCAAGATGGAAGGCGGCGAGGACGATCCGACCACGGCCACGGCCGGCGAGGCCGCCGCGCCGGATGCGCAGGAAGCGCCGGCGAAACCGGCCTCGCAGAACGCGTAAGACAAAAAACGGGCCGAATGGCCAATGCCAGTCAGTTAACCCTGGCTGGTATTTTTCTTGTTTGGGAACTTATGCGCCCGATTTTTAACGACTCTGGGGAATGCTCGGTCAGTTCGTCGAGGTGGCAGTAAGAAGTAGCGAGACTGTGTCAGCAAAGCGGCCAAGTGCTTGGGTAAATTTGCGGCTGAGTCCAGGCTCGCGACGTTCAGCAGATTCACGATGGCGTAGCTCGCGGTGTGGAAGCTGATGCGCTGGGGTTCGACCTTGAGTTCGCGAGCCATCTCGCGCATCCAGCGCCGCAGCAGGGTATAGGCGATCAACACGCCCCAGAGCTCTTGTCGCACCAACTCAGGCCGCTTGCTGCGCAGTACCGGCTCGCCCACCTGCAAGGATTGTTTGATCTCGCGGAACCCCAGCTCAATCTCCCAGCGCTGGCGGTACAGTTCGGCCAGTTTCTGAGCGGGGTACTTGCGATGATCCTGCATCGAAGTGATGAAGCGGCGCAACCGCCCACCCACATTCACCTCAATGAGCCGAGCCTGCCAATGGCTTGGTAGCTGCGGGCGTAATTTGCGCGCTTGCTGCGATACCGGCATGCGGATCAGCGCATCGCCGGGCGCTAGCTGTTTGAGCTGCTCGTGGCGCAAGTTGTCCCTGGCCCGCATCAGCCAATGGCGCTGCTCACCTGCGCTTTGCCAATCCAGCAGGAAGGCCGCTGAGAAGTCGGCCCGATCGAACAGGGTCATGGAGTGGTCCATGCCTTGCAATTGCGTCGCCAGGCTCAGTTCGCCGCAGTCCATGGCACCGAGCTTGGCGTCCAGCAACTCATGGCTATGCGTGTCCATCAGGCAGGTGGCTCGAATCTGTGGCCAGGGTAGCGGGCCATGCTGCGTACTGCCACTGCCCAGTTGTTGCCGATTCTCGGGCGTGTCCGGCGTCGACCACACCACGCCGTCCACCGCCAACACCCGCAACGGCTGCGATGCTGCCTGGCAACGGCCCCAGGCACGGGTCAGCAAACTAAACAGTTGAGCCAACGGCTCCTCGCCCAGGCGCTGGCGAGCCTGCACGCTGGCGCTGGGCACCGGTAGCCGCTGGCCATCCAGGCTCAACGCCAGTTGCTGCACCACCTGCCACAACGGGCGATCACGAAATAGCGCCAGACCAATTACCAACCATATGGCATGTTCGGCCGGCAGCTTGCGCCGACGGATCGACGCCTTGCCGCTGGCCGCCAGCGCTTGTTCTATCCAAGACGGATCTATCAGCGCGCTCAGTTGGTCCAGCCGCTCGGGAACTCGGGGCAGCGTCTCATACAACGCGTTTTGCAGCAGGCTCATCTGGATAAAAGGGGATCGTGTACAACACGATCCCCTTTTACACGCTCTGAGCGACTATTGGCTTAACTGACTGGCATTGGCCGAATGGCCCGTTTTTCTTGTACCGCCGTTCCGCCGCGCGGATCAGTCGCGCAGTTCAGTCATTGACGGAACAGGCCACCGGCTCGCCGTCCTCGAACTCCACGTCGTAGGTATGGACCGGGTCCCAGGGCAGCGTGAACCATAGTTCGTAGCCCTCGCCGTCCTCGTCGAACAGCCACAGCGCGCGCAGCACCGCCTTGCCGGCCATGGCCTCGGCGGTTTCCTCGGCCAGCAGCTGGTCGTCTTCGTAGCCGTGCTTCTTGCACTGCTCGTAGGAATAGTGGTCGAGCAGGAATTCGGACGCGGCCAGGATGTGGTCATCCAGCTTGTCGATAATGCTCTTGACCGCCTTGGACGCGCCGCTGCCCGGCTCTTCGCCGTCGGTCTGGATCATGACGTGGATGGGCGGACGTCCGGCGCCGGCCGGCACCAGCTCGGCCGCCCACAAATCGGGCTCTTCGGGATCCTGGGTGAAATTGAATCGCGCCATCGCGGGCTCCGTGTAAGGCTGGGGCATGCCAACATGCCATGCCCGCCATTTAAGCAGAACCGCGCCGCCGCGTCTGTGACCGAGGGCGACGTTTTTGCCTCGCGGCGCAACAGAACCGGACGACGCCGGCGCCGCTATACCCGTTCCAGCGCCCGGTGCGGCGGCGCGGGCAGCTCGACCAGGATACGGTCGCCCCCGGCCACCCGGCCGCCCGCCAGCACCACGCCCATGACGCCGGCCTTGCGGATCAGGCTGCCGTCGGGGTTGCGCCCCAGCACGGCGGCGGTCAGGCCCCGCTGATAGTCGTCCAGCTGCGAGCAGGGATTGCGCAGGCCCGTGATCTCGACGATCGCCTCCGGCCCGAGGCGCAGCCGCGCGCCGCGCGGCAGGCCCAGCAGGTCGATGCCGCGCGTGGTGACGTTCTCGCCCATGACGCCCGGCCCGACCCGGAAGCCGGCGCCGGTCAACTCGTCCAGCAGCTCGCCGTGGATCAGATGCACCTGCCGCAGATTGGGTTGGGTGGGATCCGCCCGGACCCGGGAACGGTGCTTGACCGTGACGCCCATGTGCGCGTCGCCCTCCACGCCCAGCCCGGCCAGCAGCATGATGGCCGGCTGCAACGGCTTGCTGAAGCCATGTCCGGGACTGGCGGCCACGGCTTGCACAACGGCGTGTGGTGACATCGACGACTCCTGTGGGATCAGGCGGCCACGGCCACGGCCACGGCCGGCGCGTGCGCGCTGTCCGGATGATAGTGGGTCGAGAACACCAGCCGCCCGGCCGACCAGGTATGGCTGACCAGCGGCTGCTCGCCAACTCGCGCCACCGCGATCAGGTCCGCGCGCAAGCCCGGCGCGATGCGGCCCCGGTCATCCAGGCCGCAGGCGCGGGCCGGATTGGCCGTCACCAGCGCGACGGCCTGCGGCAGGCTCAGGTCAGTCTGCGCCGCAACGGCATGGGCGACGGCGATCATCGTGGACGGCTGATAGTCCGAACACAGGCAGCTGGCCACGCCCGCGCGGATCGCGTCGATGGCCCGCATCGAACCGCTCTGGCTCTGGCCGCGCAGCACATTAGGCGCGCCCAGGATGGTGGGCAACCCGCAAGACACGGCGGCGCGCGCCGTGTCCAGCGTGATCGGGAACTCGCTCATGGCCACGCCCAGGTTGCGCATGGTGGCGATGCGCTGGATGGAATCATCGTCGTGACTGGCGGTGGGAATGCCCAGAGCATGCGCGTGCGCCAGCAGCGCCTCGACCCGCGCCACCGAGCCATCCAGCGCGCGCGTCTTGGCCCGCGCCGCCTCTTCGGCCTGCTCGCGGCTCATGGCGTGATTGCCCATCATGTATTGCAGATAGGATTCCAGCGTCTTGAACTGACCCTGCCCCGGCGAATGGTCCATCACCGACAGCAGATCCACCGCGCCCTCGTCCATCAACGACCGCAGCACGTCCACCGCCGTGGGGTCGGTGACTTCGTAGCGGCAGTGGACGCGGTTGTCCACCAGGCTGTGGCGGCGGTGGGCGCGCAGCGCGCGCACCACCTCGGCGGCGGTCTGGTTGTTGCGCACGCCCCATTCGCTATTGGCGAAAGACAGCGCGTGATAAGGCGTGGTGATGCCGGCGGCTGCGTTGCGGCGGTCGACCTGGGCCACGGCGAAATCCAGCGGGAACAGCACGCGCGAACGAGGCTCGGCCTCTTTTTCGATGGCGTCGCTGTGCAAATCGATCAATCCCGGCATCAGCGTTTGGCCGCGCAGCGCGATCTCGCGGGCAGGCCGCGCGCCGGCCGGTTCGATCGCGGCGATGCGGCCGTCCTCGATCAGCACCGCGCTGTCTTCCAGCACGCGGTCTTCCAGCACCACGCGGGCATGGGTGAGATAGGTGCCTTGCATCATTGCTCCAGTTCTTCCAGCGCGGCCAGGCTGGCCGCGGACGCCGGCTTCAGGGCCAGCGTGCGGGTGGCGACGGCGTCGCGCACCTCGGCATCGTGAAAGATCCCCAGCAGACAGCGGCCCTCGGCCAGCGCCTCGCGGATCAGCGCGATCACCACGTTGCGATTATCCGCGTCCAGCGACGCGGTGGGTTCGTCCAGCAGCAGGATGGGATGGCGGGCGATGAAGCCGCGCGCGATGTTCACCCGCTGCTGTTCCCCGCCAGAGAAGGTGGCCGGGGCCAGGCCCCACAAGCGCTGCGGCACGTTCAGCCGCGCCAGCATGGCGCCGGCGCGCTGGCGCGCCTCGTCCGCGTCCACACCGGCCTGCCGCAGCGGTTCGGCCACCACGTCCAGCGCCGAGACGCGCGGGATCACGCGCAGGAACTGGCTGACATAGCCGATGACCTCGCGGCGCAGCGCCAGGATGCGCTGTTCGGGCGCGCCGACCAGCTCCACCCATTCTTCGCCATTGCGCACGCGGATGCTGCCTTCGGTGGCCAAGTAATTGCCGTACAGGCAGCGCAGCAACGTGCTCTTGCCCGCGCCGGACGGACCGGCCAGCACCAGGCATTCGCCAGTGGACGCGGTGAAGTCGACGGCGTCCAGCACCGGCAGCCGGATGCCGCCCTGGTTGTGCAGGGTGAACATTTTTCCGAGGCCCCGCGCCTCGATCATGGGTATGGCGTTGGACATGAATCAGCTCTGCAGGATGGAAGACACCAGCAACTGGGTGTAGGGATGTTGCGGATCGTCGAGGATCTGATCGGTCAGGCCGCTTTCGACCACCGCGCCGCCGCGCATCACCAGCGTGCGATGCGCCAGCAGCCGGGCCACCGCCAGATCATGCGTGACCACGATGGCGGCCAGGCCCAGGTCGTTGACCAGCTGGCGCAGCAGGTCCAGCAGGCGCGCTTGCACCGACACGTCCAGCGAGGCGGTGGGCTCGTCCATGAACACCAGGCGTGGATGCGTGACCAGGTTGCGCGCGATCTGCAGGCGCTGCTGCATGCCGCCCGAGAAAGAGGCCGGCGCGTCGTCCAGGCGGCCGACGTCGATCTCCATCTTGGCGAGCCAGTTGCCGGCCACGCGGCGCAGGTCGCCGTAGTGCCGGTCGCCCACGGCCATCAGGCGCTCGGCGATGTTGGCGCCGGCGCTGACCTGCATGCGCAGGCCATCGCGGGCATGCTGGCGCACGAAGCCCCAGTCGGTGCGCGACAGCAGCCGCAGGCGGGCCTGCGACAGCGAGGACAGGTCGATCAGGCCCTGGTCGCGCGTGTCGTACCAGACGCTGCCCGCATCCAGCGGCGCCTGGCACGACACCGCCGACAGCAGCGTGCTCTTGCCCGAGCCGGACTCGCCCACCACACACAGGACTTCGCCGGCGTGCAGATCGAAGCTGACGTCGCGGCAGCCATGCACCCCGTCCCAGGTGCGCGTCATGCCGCGCACGGACAGCAGCGGCCGGAGGCTCACCGGATGCCCGTAGACGCCGCGCGGACGATCGTCCGCGCCGATATCGGCCTGAAGGTTCATGCCGCTTCCTCCTGCTGGCGCTGGCGCGCCTGCCTGTCGTTGCAATATTCGGTGTCCGAGCAGACGTAGCGGCGCGTGCCGGCGTCGTCCAGGATGATCTCGTCCAGGAAACTCTGGTGCGAGCCGCAAAGCTCGCAATGCTGGTCCCACTGCTGCACGGCGAAGGGATGGTCCTCGAAGTCCAGGCTCTTGACCGATGTATAGGGCGGCACCGCGTAGACGCGCTTTTCGCGGCCGGCGCCGAACAGCATCAGCGCCGGGCTCTGGTCCAGCTTGGGATTGTCGAACTTCGGAATGGGCGACGGCCGCATCATGTAGCGCCCGTTCACCATGACCGGGTAGTCATAGGTGGCGGCGATGTGGCCATGCTGCGCGATGTCCTCGTACAGCTTGACGTGCATGCCGCCATATTCGGCCAGCGCGTGCATGGTGCGCGTCTCGGTCTCGCTCGGTTCGAGCCAGCGCAGCGGCTCGGGGATCGGCACCTGGAACACCATGATCTGGCCGGCGCGCAGCGGCGTCTCGGGGATCCGGTGGCGGGTCTGCACGATGGTGGCCGCCGGAGTAGATTCGGTGGTCGCCACGCCGGTCACCCGACCGAAGAAGCGGCGGATGTTGATGGCGTTGGTAGTGTCGTCCGAGCCCTGGTCGATGACCTTGAGCACATCGTCCGGGCCGATGATGGCGGCGGTGACCTGGATGCCGCCGGTGCCCCAGCCATAGGGCAGCGGCATCTCGCGGCTGCCGAACGGCACCTGGTAGCCCGGCACCGCCACCGCCTTGAGCAGGGCGCGGCGCAGCATGCGCTTGGTGGATTCGTCCAGGTAGGCAAAGTTGTAGTGCGGGTCGCGTTCGACCGTCGCGGTGTGTTGCGTGGCTTGCGGGTTCATGGCGTGACGGCCTCGTCCATCATGTCGTTCGGCGCGGCGGCGGCCGCATGGCGTTCGCCGCGCATGCGGCGCAGCAGTTCCAGGTTGGCCTGGAAGTCCACGTAGTGCGGCAGCTTCAGATGCTGCACGAAGCCCGAAGCCTCGACGTTGTCGCTGTGATAGAGCACGAACTCGTGGTCGTTGGCGGGCGAATCACCGGCTTCCCCCAGGTCGCGGGCCTTCAGCGCCCGGTCCACCAGCGCCATCGACATGGCCTTGCGCTCGCCATAGCCGAACGTCAGGCCATAGCCGCGCGTGAACTTCGGCCCTTCCTGCGCATTGCCCGAGAACTGGCTCACCATCTGGCATTCGGTGACCTCGATCTCGCCCACGGTCACGGCGAAGCCCAGTTCCTCGATGTGCATTTCCACTTCCAGCGCGCCGTAGCGGATCTCGGCGGCGAAGGGATGGGTATTGCCGTAGCCCCGCTGCGTGGAATAGCCCATCGACAGCAGGAAGCCTTCATCGGCGCGCGCCAGGTTCTGCAGGCGGGCGGCGCGGTCGGCGGGAAAATCCAGCGGCTGGCGCGTCAGGTCGAAGGGCTCGGGATCGCCGTCGGGCGGCAGCTCGGGATCGATCAGGTCCTCGTGCGCCAGCAGGTCGGTGACGCGCGGCATGGACGATTCCAGCGTTTCCTCGCCCGGCGGCAGGGCATCGGCCTCGCGCCCGGCTTCCAGCGAAAAATCCAGCAGGCGCTGGGTGTAGTCATAGGTCGGCCCCAGGATCTGGCCGCCCGGCACGTCCTTGAACGTGGACGAAATGCGGCGCTGCAGGCGCATGCGGCCCGTGTCCAGCGGCTGCGTGTAGCCGAAGCGCGACAGCGTGGTGCGATAGGCGCGCAGCAGGAACACCGCCTCGATCGCGTCGCCGGCGGCCTGCTTGAGCGCCAGCGCGGCCAGCTGCGGATCGTAGAGCGAGCCCTCGGACATCACCCGCGACACCGCCAGCGGCATCTGCTCACGGATTTGCGCCAGGCTCAGCTCCGGCACGGCGCGGTCACCGCGCCGGTAATCATCCAGCATGCGGTAGGAATTCAGGATGGCGCGTTCGCCCCCCTTGACGGCAACATACATGTCAATTCTCCACTCGAGTGCTTCTGGGCAGGCCGCAGATGCGCCGCCCCTGCGTCAGGAACAGGTCCACGCCCAACGGGAAGCGCTGATGGTTCAGGCGCCATTCGCGCCAGAAGCCCTCTTCCAGTCCATCGACATGCAAGGCGGCGCGTTCCTGGATGCCAGGGCCGGACAACGTCAGCGCGCGCCCCCGCTCCAGGTCCGCCGCCTCGATCAGCAGCGTGGCCGACTGATCCGGATACGCCGGATCCCCCGGATTAAACAAGGACAAGGCTGGCACCCGATGCCCGCGCGGCAACGCCGCGAACCGCGCCTCGCCAGGTTCATCCACCATCGGACAACCACAGTGGAAACGCAGGAACGCACGCACCTCGTCATCGACGCCGGCGGGCAGCCACAACGGCGTATCCACATCCACCAGCGTCAGCAACAGCGCGACCATCGCCGGCGACATCCCCGCCGGCACCCCGCAATCCGCCTCGATCTCCAACACCCGCCCCGGATGCGCCAGCGCCTCCAGCGCCACCCGGAACGCCGCCTGCGCCCCGACCGCCGGATCCGCGAACCCCGCCTGCGGCGCCCGCCCGGCCAACGCCGGACTCAATGTGTGTGCATGCATGTCCATTCCCAATTCCAGATTCCGTTCCAACCAACCAGCCTCGCCACCACGCGAAACCACCTTCATCCCAGCCTCGCACCGCCACAACTCACGACGCCCCACATTGCAGCGACGGCCGTCCCAAGCGGGGCCGCGCGGATCCGGCTCCGCCGGTCCGCAGCCGGCGCCCCCCTGGGGGGGAAGCGCCGCAGGCGCTTCGGGGGGGGGATCTACCCCCCGCGCACCATGGTGAAGAACTCCACCCGCGTACGCGCCGCCACCTGCGCCTGCCGCGCCACGCGTTCCTCGCGGCTCCGCGCCAGCGGCGCGATCAGCTGCCGTTGCACGGCCTCATGCCATTCAGGCAGCTGCAGCAGCGCATCGGCCACTGCGGCCTGCTCGGCGTGACGCAACAAGCGGCCTTGCACATAGGCGATGCCGACCACGCCGTTCTCCAGGCTCACCGCGCAGCGCGTCAGCGTCATCTCGCCCAGGTTGAAACGCGTGCCGGTGCCGCCGCTGCGCGCGCGCACCATGGCCATGCCGGATTCCGCGGGCCGCAGCATGCGGTGCGCGGGCAGGTTGCCCAGGGCGCCGAAGGCGCCATCCAGCTCGGACGATTCGGCCAGTGCCAGCACGCGCATCCAGGCCGCGCGCTGCGCGTTGGCCTCGGCCTGATGGGATTGTGGATGATTCATTTTTTCCTCTACACGTCTAGACGACTGGACAGAGTATGATCCGTGCTGGTGAGAAGTTCAACAGCCGGGCGTGAATTTTTGATGACAATCGCGGCCTACACGGGCGCGCCGGCTTGGTGCACAATCACTGCCATTCTTGATGACAAAGCGACAATACGAGCGCCCATATGGTTGAAAGAGGTTCCGGCATCGCCGTCTGGCGGCAAATCGGCGAATCGCTGGCGGACGACATCCGCAACAAGCTCTATCTCGCGGGCGAACAGCTGCCCTCGGAGCCCGAGCTCGCCGCCAAGTTCGCCGTCAACCGGCACACCATCCGCCGCGCGATGGGCGAGCTGGAACAGAGCGGGCTGGTCCGCATCGAGCAGGGCCGCGGCACCTTCGTGCAGGAACACGCCATCGACTACGCCATCGGCAAGCGCACGCGCTTTTCCGAGAACCTGCGCAGCCAGGGCGTGCTGGGCCACCTGGAGACGCTGGGCAGCCAGACGCTGCGCGCCGCCGACATCGCCAAGCACCTGGGCCTGCCGCGCAACGCGCCGCTGCTGCGCGAGCATCTGGCGGGCAAGGCCGAGAACCGGCCCATCAGCGCGTCCGAACACTACTTCGACGAAAAGCGCTTTCCCGATTTCGCCGAACGCCTGACCGCGCTGAAGTCGGTGTCCAAGGTCTATGCGCACTACGGCATCGACGACTACACGCGCAAATGGTCGCGCATCACGGCGGCGCTGCCCTCGCCCGAGGTCGCGCGGCTGCTGGGCCAGCCCAAGACGCGCCCCATCCTGCAGGTCGAGGCGCTGAACGTCGACCAGCAGGGCGCGCCCCTGCAATACAGCATCACCCGGTTCGTGGGGGACCTGGTGCAGCTGATGGTCAGCGACGACAACTGAGCGTGGCGTGGCGGCAGGCCGGCCCCGGAAGCCGGCCGCCGCGGCGGGGATCGAACGAACCGGGCAGGCCCTTTAATTCATCTAGACATCTGGTTGTAATGCACAAGCGCTAACTTGCTTCCATGAACCCGCACGCACACGCCCCCTCGCCCCTGGCCGGCATCGCAGGCCAACGCATCCTGACCCCCGGCGGCATCGCGCCCGCCAGCTTGCGCTTTCGCGCGGGACGGATCGACGACAGTCCGCATGCAAGCGCCGACGCGCCCTGGTTCGACGCCGGCGGGCTGCTGGTGCTGCCCGGCATCGTCGACCTGCACGGCGACGCCTTCGAACGCGCCGTCATGCCGCGTCCCGGCGTGACCTTCCCCTACGACAGCGCCCTGTTCGACGTCGACCGCCAGCTGCTGGCCAATGGCATCACCACCGAATTCCACGGCGTCACCCTGTCCTGGGAAGGCGGCCTGCGCGGCGAAGCCTATGCCGAGCGCATGTTCGATTCGCTGGAACGCATGCGCGAGGCGCTGGGTGCGCGGCACTGCGTGCATCTGCGCTTCGAGACCCACCACGTCGGCGGCGTCGAGACCGCCCAGGAATGGATCCGCCAGGGCCGCGTGCGCTTCCTGGCCTTGAACGATCACCTGCCCAGCATGGCGCGCCGCCTGGGCGACGACCGCAAGCTGCTGCAATACGCCAACCGCGCCGAATGCGACCTCGACACCTTCCAGGCGCGCATCCGCCAGGCCATGGCGGCGGCCGACGCCGTGGCCGACGCCATGCGCGAACTCACCGCCTGCGCGCAAGCCGCCGGCCTGAAGGTGGCCTCGCATGACGACCCCGACGCCGCCACGCGCCGCTACTACCACCAGCTGGGCTGCGGCGTCGCGGAGTTCCCGCTGACCCGCGAAGCGGCCGGCGTGGCCCGCGACCTGGGCGACGCCATCGTCTTCGGCGGCCCCAACGTCGTGCGCGGCGGCAGCCACACCAACGCGCCCAACGCCACCGAAATGATCCGCGCCGGACTGTGCGACATCCTGACATCCGACTACTACTATCCCGCGCCGCTGGCCGCCGCGATGCGCCTGGCCCACGACGGCGTGCTGCCCTTGCCGCAGGCCTGGGACCTGATCTCGCGCAACCCCGCCCGCGCGGCGGGGCTGGACGACCGCGGCGCGCTGGCGCCCGGCCTGCTGGCCGACGCCATCGTGGTGGATGACCGCGTGCCCGGCCTGCCGCGCGTGTGCGCAACCATCGTGGGCGGCGAACTGCGCTATGCCACCGGCGTCTTCCTGGGCCAGGACGACGCGTCCGCCGCGCGCCAGGCGGCCTGACCGCCATGCCGCTCGCCCATCGCTACGCGCTCTATCTGGCGCCTTCCGGTCCCTGGCAGGAACAAGGCAGCCGCTGGCTGGGCCGCTGCGCCGAAACCGGCGCAGCCCTTGAGCGCCAGCCCGGCATGCCCGCCGCCGCGCAGGAATGGACGCGCGCGCCGCGCCACTATGGCCTGCACGCCACGCTCAAGCCGCCCTTCCGCCTGATCGCCGGCGCCGCGCCCGCGGACGTGGACCAGGCCGCCGCCGCACTGGCGGCTCAGCACAGCGCCTTCGCCATCGAACTGGAATGCGCGCCCCTGCGCGGCTTCCTGGCCTGGCGGCTGACCGAGAGCGACCCGGCGGGCCGCGCGCGCATCCACGCGCTGGCCGACGCCGCCGTGCGCGAGCTGGATCCGCTGCGCGCCCCGCCCACGCCCGAGGAACTGGCCAAGCGCCTGCGCCATCCGCTGGCGCCGGCCCAGCACGCCCTGCTGGAGCGCTGGGGCTACCCCTATGTGTTCGACCAGTTCACCTTCCACATCACCCTGAGCGAAAAGCTGGCGGACGCCGAGCTGCGCCAGGCGCAGGCCTGCATCGCGCGCTACGCCGATCCGCTCGCCGGCCGGCCCATGCCGGTCAACGGCGTCAGCGTCTACGTGCAGCCCGGCCCCGGCGAGGACTTCCTGGCCGCGCGCCATTACCGTTTCGACGGCGGCCGCGAGGATGCGGCCGGCGCGGCCTATATGCAGGGAGCGGCGGCGGCATGAACGGCGCGCGCCTGATCTATCTGATGGGCGCGTCCGGCAGCGGCAAGGACACCTTGCTGCGTCTGCTGCGCGCGCAGCTGCGCGCGGATGAACCCGTCATCGTCGCGCATCGCTACATCACGCGCGACAGCGGCGCCAGCGAAGACGCACTGCGTCTCTCGGAAGATGAATTCTCGCGGCGCGAGGCGCTTGGCGGTTTCGCGCTGCGTTGGTCCAGCCACGGCCTGCGCTACGGCATCGGCGTGGAAATGGATGCCTGGCTGGCCGGCGGCGCCGTGGTCATCGTCAACGGTTCGCGCGCGCACCTGCCACAGGCGCATGCGCGCTATCCGGCACTGACCGCCGTGGAAATCCGTGTCGAATCCGCGCGGCTGGCGCGCCGGCTGGCCGGACGCGGCCGGGAAAGCGAAGCCGACATCGCACAGCGGCTGGCGCGCGCCGCTCAGGAATTTCCGGTACCCGAGGAGTGCCGGCTGATACGGCTGGACAACAACGAGGCGCCCGACGTCGCGGCCGCGGCCCTGCTGGACCAGGTCCGCGCGGTCCTGTCCGGCGCGCCGAAGGCGGCCGTCACCACGACCACGGCGGCCCCACGCTAAGGCCCGGGGCGAGGCCCCTGGCGCTTCTGCCCCGCGCAGCATTCCAGCAGGATGGCGGCGAACGCCTCTTCCGCCACCAGCGCCCGGGCCTCGCGGCGCCGGATCAGGTTGATAGGCGGAAGCTCCCAGCCGAAATCCCAAGGCACCCTGCCCAGCTTGCCGTGCTGGCAGACCTCCGCCGCGATGTCGTCCGGCAGCACCGAAACCAGCGTCTCATCGGCCGCCAGCATGTCTTCGATCACATCGGTCGAGTAGGCTTCCAGCACCGGCGCGGGCGCGCGCAGGCCCGCGTTGATGAAATGCTCGGCGATCAGCCGGCGGGTCGGCGTGCCGGATGCCGGCAAGACCCAGTCCATGTCGGCCACGGCCGCCCAGTCGGATTTGCGGCGGGCCAGCCGCCGCGCCGATGCCGCATGGGCGACCAGGCACGGCCGCTGCCGGTAGAGCACATGATGCGTCAGGTCGTCCGCCACCAGCGTCGACGTGGCCCGGCTGATGACGCAGTCGAGCTCATGCCCGCGCAGCATCGGCACCAGCTGATCGGTGGTGGCCCGATGCAGGGTCAGGGTCGCACCGTGCCGCCGGTACAGCGCACTGGCGGCCGTGCTCAGCAAGGTTGCCGACACATAGGGCACCGCGCCCACCTGCAGATGGGCCGAGCGCCCCTCATGCACCGACGCGATCTCGCGCGCCCATAGTTCCAGGTCGTGGCGCATGCGGCCGGCGCGCAGCAGCGCCAGTTCGCCCAGCGGCGTCGGCCGCAGGCCCCGTCCCGTGCGTTCGAACAGCGGCGCGCCGAAGATGTCTTCCAGTTCCGCCAGCCCCTTGGTCACGGCCGGCTGGCTGACGCCCGCCGCCGCCGCCACGCGCGTCAGCGAACCCAGCCGGGCGATGTCGGCCAGCAGGCGCAGATGCCTGGGCTTGAGCCGGTTGCCCAGCCGCGCGCCATCCCAATCCATGCAGGCCTCCCATAGCCATTTGATTATTCAGATATGCCTACAAATATACGCGTAGTTATTTCACACTCCTATACTGGGCTGGTCCCCTCTTTCAGGCGCAGACCGGCATGTCCTCCGCATTCACCGCCCGCCCCGAAATCCGCGGCACCTTCGGCGTGGTGTCCTCCACGCACTGGCTCGCCTCGCAAGTCGCCATGGGCGTGCTGGAACGCGGCGGCAATGCCTTCGACGCCGCGGCGGCGGGCGGCTTCGCGCTGCAGATCGTCGAACCGCACCTGAACGGTCCCGGCGGCGAGGTGCCGATCCTGTTCTGGAGCGAAGACGAGCAGCGCATGCGCGCGCTATGCGGCCAGGGCCCCGCTCCCGCGCTGGCGACGCCGGCCTATTTCCGTGGCCTGGGTCTGGACCTGGTGCCCGGCATCGGTCTCTTGCCGGCGACCGTGCCGGGCGCCTTCAGCGCCTGGCTCACGCTGCTGCGCGACTACGGCACCTGGGAACTGGCCGACGTGCTCGCGCCTGCCATTGCCTACGCCCGCGACGGCTTTCCATTGGTGCCGCGCATCTCCCAGGCCATCCTGGCGGTGCAAGCCCTGTTCCGCGACGAATGGACCAGCTCGGCCGAGGTCTGGCTGCGCAATGGCCGCGCGCCGGCGCCGGACGCCCTGTTCCGCACGCCCGCCATCGCGGCCACCTACACGCGCATCGTGGAACAGGCGCAAGCCGCGGGCCGGGACCGCCGCGGCCGCATCGAGGCCGCGCTGCATATCTGGCACGAAGGCTTCGTCGCCGACGAGATCGACGCCTATTACACACATGCGGCCGTGCGCGACACCACGGGCCAGCGCAACCACGGCCTGCTGCGCAAGTCCGACCTCGCACAGTGGCGGCCCGGCTATGACGAGCCGGCGACCGTGCAGTACGGCCGCTACACCGTCGCCAAATGCGGCCCCTGGTCGCAAGGCCCCGTGCATCTGCAACAGCTGGCCATCCTGCGCCACCTGGGCCTGGACGGGCTGGACCCGGAATCACCGCAGTTCGTGCATCGCATCACTGAAGCCGCCAAGCTCGCCTTCGCCGACCGCACCGCCTGGTACGGCGATCCCGCCTTCGTGGACGTGCCCTTGCGGGCGCTGCTGAGCGAGCCTTACGCGCGCACGCGCGCGGCGCTGATCAATGACACCGCCTGCCCCGACTGGCGTCCCGGCCAGCCCGAGGGACGGCCGCCGCGCCTGCCCGACCAGGACGCGGCAACGCGCACGCTGGCGGCGTCCGACACCCGGTTCGGCGTGGGCGAGCCCACCTTCGCCGCCCTGCCACCCGTGGCCGAATGGGCCGAACGCGAATTATTCGTGGGCGACACCTGCCAGATCGACGTCATCGACCGGCACGGCAACATGGTCGCCGCCACGCCCTCGGGCGGTTGGCTGTCGTCCAGCCCGGTGGTGCCGGCGTTGGGCTTTCCCCTCACCACGCGGCTGCAGATGACCTGGCTGGACGACGGCGTGCCGGGCCAGCTGCAGCCGGGCAAGCGCCCGCTTACCACGCTGTCGCCCGGCCTGGCGCTGCGCGACGGCAAGCCCTACATGGTGTACGGCACGCCCGGCGGCGACCAGCAGGACCAATGGACGGTGCAGTTCTTCCTGCGCCATGCCGCCGGCCTGAACCTGCAGGAGGCGATCGAAGCGCCGTCGTGGCACGTCGATCACTTCCCGGGGTCGTTCTGGCCGCGCGCGTTCAAGCGCAACCGCGTCACGGTGGAGTCGCGCATGCCCGCGGCCACCATTGAAGCCTTGCGCCAGGCCGGCCACGAGGTAGTGATCGGTCCGGCCTGGTCGGAGGGCCGCATCAGCGCATGTACCCGCGAAGCAGCGCCGGAAGGCGGGCTGCTGCTGCGCGCGGGCGCCAATCCGCGCGGCATGCAGGGCTACGCGGTGGGCCGGTGAATTCCGGCCATCGGATATCGGATTCCAGCCGGCATCGAGACCGGCACACACAGCAAGGGGTAAACAAGATGAAGCAAGCATTCCTGAAACAGCTGGCCGCCGCGGCCCTGGGTCTCGCGCTGACGGCGCCCGGACTGAGCCGGGCCGCCTGGCCCGACGACAAGCCGATCACCCTGATCGTGCCCTGGGCCGCGGGCGGTTCCACCGACATCCTGGCGCGCGTGCTGTCCGAGGGACTGACCCAATCGCTGAAGCAATCGGTGATCGTGGAGAACCGCTCGGGCGCGTCCGGCAACATCGGCAGCACCTACGTCGCGCGCGCCAAGCCGGACGGCTACACGCTGCTGGTGGGCTCGATGAGCACGCACACGATGAACCAGGCGCTGTACGCCAACATGCCGTTCGACGGCGTGAAGGACTTCACGCCCATCGCCGAGCTGGCGCTGGTGACCAACACCATGGTCACGCACCCCTCGGTGCCCGCGAACAATGTGCGCGAGTTCATCGACTACCTGAAGGCCAATCCCGACAAGGTCGCCTACGCCTCGGCCGGACAAGGCTCGACCAATCACCTAAGCGCGGCGCTGTTCGAGAAGGCAGCGGGCGTGAAGATGGTGCACGTGCCCTACCGGGGCGGCGCGCCCGCCGTGCTGGACACGGTGGCCGGCCGCACCCAGGTCCTGTTCAGCGCCGGCACGCAGACGCTGCCGCATGTGCAGAGCGGCAAGCTCAAGCTGCTGGCCGTCACCGAGGAACAGCGCTCGCCGCTGCTGCCGGGCACGCCGACCGTGGCCGAGACCCTGCCCGGCTACGAACTGTCGGTCTGGTACGGCGCGTTCGGTCCGGCGGGCCTGCCGCCCGAACTCACGACGCGGCTCAACCAGGAAATCAACCTGATCCTGAAGCGGCCCGAGGTCGTGAAGAAGATGGCGGACATGGGCGTGCTGCTGCTGGACACCACGCCCGAGCAGTTCGCCAAGACGCTCGCGCGCGACGCCGACAAATACGGCAAGCTGATCAAGGAGCTGGGAGTGACCGCCGAATGAGCGCCCAGCCGCCGCTTCCAGCAACAGGGCAGGACGAGTTGCGGCGGATCGAGCAGGCCTACGCCGACGCCGATCCGCTGGCCGCGCTCGCGGCGATCGACGCCTACGCCGGCGCGGCGCTGGCCCACGCCTTGTTCACGGTCAACCAGCATGATGCGGCCCGCATGCGCGTGGTCCGGCTGTACAGCTCGAATCCGTCCGCCTATCCGCCAGGCGGCGGCAAGGACAAGGCCGGCACGGCGTGGGGCCGGCATGTCCTGCTTGAACACAAGGTCTTCGTGGGCGAAGGCGAGGACGCGATCCAGGCCTTCTTCGACGACCATGCGGCCATCCAGGCGCTGGGACTGCGCTCCGTGATCAACGTGCCGGTGGTGCTGGACGGCGCCTGCCTGGGCACGCTGAACTTCCTGATGCCGCGCCCGGCGGTCTCGGCGTCCGACCTGCACACGGCCCGACTGATGGGCCTGGTCGCCCTGCCCGCGCTGCAGGCGCTCTGCGCCGGGGCCTGAACGGGGCCGCGGCGCGCGGCCCCATCCCCGCTACACCAGGGCCTTGCGGATCCGCGCCGAGGTCATGTCGATCACCACCACGAAGGCGACGATGATGATCATGACGGCGCAGGTTTCCGCGTAGCGGAAGCTGCGGATGATGTCCCATAGCACGGTGCCGATGCCGCCCGCCCCCACGATGCCCACGACCGAAGCCGAACGCACGTTGGATTCGAAGCGGTACAACGAGTACGAGATCCACAGCGGCAGCACCTGCGGGATCACGCCGTAGACGATTTCCTCCAGCGCGTTCGCGCCGGTCGCCCGCACGCCCTCCACCGGACGCGGATCGATGGCCTCGACCGCCTCGGAAAACAGCTTGGCCAGCACGCCCGTGGTGTGGATCCACAACGCCAGCACGCCAGCGAACGGGCCCAGGCCGACGGCCACGATGAACAGCATGGCGAAGACCATTTCGTTGATCGCGCGGCAGGCATCCATCAGTCGGCGCATGGGCTGGTAGACCCAGGCCGGCACCATGTTCGACGAGCACAGCAGGCCCAGCGGCACGGCCAGCACAATGGCCAGGAAGGTGCCCCAGACAGCGATCTGCACCGTGACGATCATTTCGTCCAGGTACATGCGCCAGTCGCGGAAATTCGGCGGGAAGAAGTCGGCGGCGAACTGCGCCATGTTGCCGGAATCGCGCAACAGGTCCATCGGCCGCATGTCGGCGCCGCGCCAGGACATGGCCAGCAGGGCCAGGATGACGGCCCACGTGATGAGCATGGGCAGCGACGAGCGCGGGGCGACGGTGGTACGGGAAGCCTGGAGGGCCATATTCATTGATCACGCTCCGCGGGGATGAAAGAGAACAAAGCTCGCATGCCGGCGCGCCCCGCGGCGCGGCGGCATCGTCGCGGCGGACCGGGATGTCGGATCCGGTCCGCCGCCAGCGCTTACTGCTTGGCGGTGGGTTGACCCAGGTCCGCCAGCTTGCGATCCAGCTCGGCCAGCTGCTTCTGCTTTTCGGCCTGGCCCAGCGTGGTGTCGGCCTCGACCTTGGCCTTGGCGCGCGCCAGCTCGATCTGGCGGATCGGCACCAGCTGCTGATCGTCGGACGCGCGGAAGCCCTTGTAGGTCAGCGCCTTCAGGTTGGCCAGTTCGCGCTCGGCGTCCTTGCCCTTGCCGTAGTTGACGAAGAAGTCGCGGATGCGGACCTTCAGATCGGCCGGCAGATCCTTGCGCATGACCAGCGGATCGGCCGGGATCAGCGGCGACTTCCACAGCACGCGCACACGGTCGTTGGCGTCCTTGCCGGTGCTGATGCGATAGCGTTCCAGCGACTCGGTATTGTTGACGGCCACGTCCACCTGCTTGTTGATCACCGACAGCAGATTGGCTTCGTGGTTGCTGGCGCGCACGGTCTTGAAGAAGGTCTTGGGCTCGATCTTGTTGGCGGCCCACAGGTAATAGCCCGGCACGGCGGTGCCGGACGTGGAGTTGGGATCGCCCGCGCCGTAGCTCAGGCTGGCGCCGCGCTTGAGCACGTCGTCCAGCGTCTTCAGGTCGCTGTCCTTGTTGACGATCAGCAGCGACCAGTAGCCCGGGTTGCCGTCCTTGTCGATGACCGAGGCGAACACCTCGCCGTTGGCGCGGTCCACGGCCTCGATGGCCGACTTGTTGCCGTACCAGGCCATCTGCACCTTGTTGAAGCGCATGCCTTCGATGATGCCGGCGTAGTCGGAGGCGAAGAAAGGCTTGACCGGCACGCCGATGGCGCGGCTCAGGTCGTCGATGACGGGCTGCCAGACCTGCTTCTGGTTGGACGAGGACTCGGTGGAGATGATGCCGAAGTTCAGGGTCTTGCCGTCCTGCGCGGCCGCGGGTAGCGCGGCGGCGGCGAGGATGGCGCCGATGAAGGTGATGGCGGTTCTGCGTAGCATGAAGGGCTCCGGGTGAAAAAGTGAATGCGCTCAGGCGGCGGCCAGGCGGGCAAGCGGCGCCAGTCCCGGCATGGCGGGAGCGGCGATGGCGGTCTCGGGCAGCAGCTCGCTGAGTTCCGAGCCGTACAGCTCGCTCAGCATGGCCGGTGTCAGGTTGGCGCTGGGGCCGTCGTACACGACCTTGCCGTGCCGCAGCGCGACCACGCGCGGGCAATAGCGCAGCGCCACGTCGACCTGGTGCAGCGACACCACCACGGCCACCTTGCGGCTGCGGTTGATCTGCGCCAGCGTGTCCATCACGCGGCGCGAGGATTCGGGATCGAGCGAGGCGATCGGCTCGTCGGCCAGGATGATCTTGGCGTTCTGCACCAGCGTGCGCGCGATGGCGGCGCGCTGCTGCTGGCCGCCGGACAGGGTCGAGGCGCGCTGGAATGCATAGTCGTCTATACCAACTTGGGCAAGCGCGTCCAGGCCGGCGCGGACTTCGTCGCGCAGGAACCAGCGCGTCAGGCTGCGCCACAGCGGCACGCGCGGCAGCATGCCCGTCAGTACGTTGGTGATGACCGGCAGGCGGCCGACCAGATTGAACTGCTGGAACACGAAGCCGATGCTGGCGCGCGCGCCGCGCACCTGCCGGCTGAGCTTGCCGCGACGCTGGATCAGCTGGCCATTGACGGTGACGCTGCCCGAGCCCGCGTCGCCCGCGACGAAGCCGGCCAGGTGCCGCAACAGCGTGGACTTGCCGGAGCCGGACGCGCCCAGCAGCGCGACCATTTCGCCGTCGGCCACCTGCAGGCTGACGTCGTCCAGCGCCTTGGCGCCGGCATGGAAGGATTTGCTCAGGCCCTGCACGTCGATGGCGTAATTCATCGCGCCCCCCTTGATGTGTTCGTCGATGTCGGCATTCTGTTTTTGGGGCATGACAGCGCGATGACCCGAAGATGGAAACAATTGGCCGAAAATCGGGGTCAGGCAACCGACTGAAAGACTCTTGTCATTTGCCGCCACGCCGGCGCCACGCGCCGCGGGTATATTCGAAGACGTGCCCTTACACACCTGAGCGAGGCAACATCATGATCAAAGGTTCCTGCCTCTGCGGCCGCGTGGCCTATGAAATCGCCGGCCCGCTCACCGACGTCGTCAATTGCCATTGCGGCATGTGCCGCAAGGCGCACGGCGCCGCCTTCCGCACCCGCGCCACGGTCCAGGCGGCCGACTTCACATGGACGCGCGGCGAAAACCACATCACCTGGTATTGCTCATCGCCGGGCAACTACCGCGGCTTCTGCGAGGCCTGCGGCACGCCCCTGCTGAGCCGCCTGGACCAGACGCCGGAGGTCTATGGGCTGCCGCTGGGCGCGCTGGACGATGATCCCGGCGTGCGACCGTCGGCGCATTGCCACGTGGCCGATCGCGCGCCCTGGTTCGAGATCACCGACGACCTGCCCAGGCACGAAGGCGCGCTGGAAGCGGCGGCCGAATCCAATCCCTAGCGACCTCGCCGCAACACGGGTCTCGCCCGACCGCGTGGAGCCTCAGCGCCATTTACAAATTAATTCAACCAAATGGTTGAGCTTGCGGCTGACCCTCCACTATATTCAACCCCATGGTTGAAGCTCTCCCCACTCCCGATCTGGATGCCGTGTTCCGCGCCCTGGCCGACCCCACGCGCCGGGACATGCTGCGCAGCCTGTCGCAGGGCGACCTGACCATCGGCGAGCTGGCCGCGCCCCTGCGCATGAGCTTCGCCGGCGCCTCCAAGCATGTCCAGGCCTTGGAGCGCGCAGGGTTGATCCGGCGGTCGATCCGCGGCCGCAACCACGTCTGCAGCCTGAATCCCGAACCCATGGCCGAGGCCATGCAATGGCTGCGCTTTTATGAACGATTCTGGTCGGACAAGCTGGACGCGCTGGAAACCGCGCTGCTGGCGAACCCACGTCCGACACCGCAAACAGGAGAACGCCATGAATGACCACGGCACCGTGCTGGACCCCGCCACCATCCGCTTCCAACGCCTGCTGCCGGCCGATATCGAGACGGTCTGGGCCTTCCTGACCGAATCCGGCAAGCGCGGCCAGTGGCTGGCCAGCGGCGACATGGAGCTGCGCGTGGGCGGCGGCGTCACGCTGCGCTTCCTGCACAACCAGCTATCGTCGGTGGACGAACCCACGCCCGAGCCCTTCCGCGCCTATGAGAACGGCGTGACCACGCAAGGCGTGATCACGCTCTGCGAGCCGCCGCGAGCGCTGGCATACACCTGGGGCGGCTCGCCCGGGCAGCCGTCGGAAGTCCTGTTCGAATTGACGGCCCAAGACAAAGGAACGTTGCTGACGCTGACCCACCGCAAGTTGGCCGACCGCGCCGCCATGGTCGACGTGGCCTCCGGCTGGCATGCCCATCTGCGCGTGCTGTCGGCCCGGCTGGAAGGACGCCAGCCCGGCCCGTTCTGGTCCGTCCTGGCAACGCTGTCGCAAGACTACGAAGCCCGCGTTCCGGGCGCCTGACGCCGGCGCGTCGCCCGCCCGGCGCCCTGTATCGCGCCGGCGGGCCTGGCG
>NZ_JCBANG010000044.1:0-50072 GCF_059760905.1 Achromobacter sp. 1011811831 | reverse complement strand
CTCCCGCGTCCGGGGGCTTCTTTGTTTCCGCCCCTGCGACCGCCGCGATCCCGGGACCGTTGCCATGGTGCCGCTGCCATGGGGTGGCGGCCCGGCTCTCGGCATGGAGCGGGGGCATGGTCCAGCATGGCGCGTATTCCCCATTTTGATGCGAGGGAAGGGCGGGGACGTGCCCGCGCGGCACGCTTCTGGTGCGTGTTGCCTCGTGTTCAGCCCGGCGCCAGCGCGGCGTCACCGGATTGAAACCTGGCACGGGCCTTGCTTAAAGAGCAGCAGGCCGGCGCCATCGATCCGACGCGCCGGCCGGCCGGAAATGCCCGATAGGCGTTCCGCCGACTCCCTTCATCCGACCAGGACTCCGCACCATGAAGAAGACGCTGCCAGCCTTGCCCCTCGTGTTCGCTGCATGTTTCGCGGCGGTCGCGCAAGCCGAGCCCACCGATCTGGGCGGCGGCTTCTCGCTCAGCGGCAACGCCGCCATCGTCAGCGACTACCGCTTTCGCGGCTATTCGCAGACCGACTTCCGTCCGGCCGCGCAGCTGGGCTTCGACCTGAACCACAGCTCGGGCTTCTATCTGGGGAACTGGAACTCCAACGTGTCCAGCTTCGTCTACACCGACGGCAACCTGGAAATGGACTTCTACGGCGGCTGGAAGGGGGACGTGGGCGGCGGGCTGATACTGGACGCGGGGGTGCTGCACTACTACTACCCGGGTTCCAGCTCGCCCAAGGGCGGCAACTACAACAACACCGATCTCTACCTGGCCGCGACCTACGCCAACTACACGCTGAAGTATTCCTACACGCCCGGCGATTTCTTCAGCACGCCCGACAGCAAGGGCACCTGGTACCTGGACGGCACCGCCAATTTCGACCTGGGCGACGGCTGGGGCCTGGTCGGGCATCTGGGCTACCAGAAGCTCAAGAACCAGACCAACATGAAGGGCGATTCCATCAGCCATTACGTGGATTACAAGCTGGGCGTGACCAAGGACCTGAAGGGCTGGGTGCTGGGCCTGGCGGCCGTGGGCGCGACCAAGGACAACTGGCTGCCGACCAAGTACGGCCATCCGTCGGGACGTTTGGGAGCGGTGTTCTCGGTGGCGCGCAGCTTCTGAGGGACCGAAGGCGGCCGGCGGGGCAGTTGGCTGGCGAGGCGCCCCGCCTGGGCGCGGGGCGACGGCGGTCCTGCGCGGGGGCGACTGCGGCGCTCCCGCCGCTCGCTTTACAATGCGCGGTTGCATGTAATCCTGGACCGCGCAAGATGTCTGACGTTTTGAATATCGAATCCCTCGACCTGGAAGCCCGCGGCATCGCCCGCCGCGAGGGCAAGGTCGTGTTCGTTGAGGGCGCCCTGCCGGGCGAACGCGTGGTGGCCGCCACCGTGCGCCGCAAGCCGTCCTACGAAATCGCTCGCGTCGAGGAGATCCTGCGTCCGTCGTCGCAACGCGTGGTGCCGCGCTGCCCGCATTTCGGCGTCTGTGGCGGCTGTGCCATGCAGCACCTGGAACCCAGCACCCAGGTCGCGATCAAGCAGCGTTCGCTGGAGGACACCTTCTGGCACGTCGGCAAGCTCCGTCCCGCGCGCGTGCTGCCACCCCTGCAGGGCCCGACCTGGGGCTACCGCTACCGCGCCCGCCTGTCGGTGCGGGTGGTGCCGAAGAAGGGCGGCGTGCTGGTGGGCTTCCATGAGCGCAAGAGCAGTTATGTGGCCGACATGCGCGAATGCCATGTGCTGCCGCGCCACGTCAGCGACCTGTTGCTGCCCTTGCGCGCCATGATCGCCTCGATGTCCGCGCCCGACCGCATGCCGCAGATCGAGGTCGCGCTGGGCGAGGGTGTGACCGCGCTGGTGCTGCGCCACCTGCTGCCGCTGACCGACGGCGATATCGCCATCCTGCGCGCGTTCGCGGCCAAGCATCAGGTGCAATGGTGGCTCCAGCCCAAGGGGCCGGACACCGTGCACGCGCTGGAGCCGGCCGATGCCGACGCGCTGGCCTACACCATGCCGGAATTCGGCCTGCGCATGCCGTACCGTCCCACCGATTTCACGCAGGTCAACCACGCGATCAACCGTTCGATGGTGTCGCGCGCGCTGACCCTGCTGGAAGTGCAGCCCACCGACCGCGTCGCCGACCTGTTCTGCGGCCTGGGCAATTTCACGCTGCCGCTGGCGACCCAGGGCCGCGAGGCGGTGGGCGTGGAAGGCAGCAAGATGCTGACCGACCGCGCCTTCGAGGCCGCCGCGCGCCACGGGCTGGCGGCAAGCACCAGCTTCGCCACGCTGAACCTGTTCGAGGTGGATGTGGAATGGCTGCGCGGCCTGGGCTACTTTGACCGCATGCTGATCGACCCGCCGCGCGAAGGCGCGCAGGCCGTGGCGCAGGCGCTGTCGCTGCTGGCGGCCGAAGAGCGTCCGCGTCGCATCGTCTACGTGTCCTGTAATCCGGCCACGCTGGCGCGCGATGCCTCCATCATGGTGCACGAGGGCGGCTATGTCCTGAAGAGCGCGGGCGTGATCAACATGTTCCCGCACACCGGCCATGTCGAATCCATCGCCGTGTTCGAATCGCTGGACGCCGATGCCGTGCGCGAGGCGCAGCAGCGCGCCCGCGAAAAAGCCGAAGCGGCCCGCCTGGCCGCCGAGGAAACCCCCGCCGCCGCCTGAAGATCCGCACCAAACGTCCCTTCCTGTAACGGGGCCGCCATGGAGCCGGCTTTGCCGGGCCACGGGTGGCGCCTCCTGGGGAGAGGCGCCGCAGGCGCTTCGGGGGAGACTATTACCCCTGCAATCCTTCGAGGATCGGGCAGTCCGGCCGGCCGTCGCCATGGCAGTTCTGCGCCAGGTGCTTGAGCGTGGCGGCCATGTCGCGCAGGGCTTCGGCCTTGCGCTCCAGTTCCTGCACATGCTCCAGCGCGATGCGCTTGACGTCGGCGCTGGCGCGGCTGCGGTCGCGCCACAGCGCCAGCAGCTCGTTCATCTGCTCGACCGAGAATCCCAGGTCGCGCGCGCGGCGCACGAAACGCAGCGTGTGCAGTTCGTGGTCGCCGTAGACGCGGTAGCCCGACTCGGTGCGCAGCGCCGGGCCGATCAGCCCGATGCTCTCGTAGTAGCGGATCATCTTGGCGGATATGCCAGAGGCCTGGGCGGCTTGTCCGATGTTCATCTCGTGGGCTCCAGTGTGGTCCGGCGCGGGGCTCAGGCCCGCGCGGCCTGCGGGCGGAAGGTCTTCAGGCGCAGCGCATTGCCCAGCACGAAGACGCTGGACAGCGCCATGGCGCCGGCGGCGAAGATCGGCGACAGCGACAGGCCGAAGGCCGGATACAGCGCGCCGGCGGCCAGCGGGATCAGCGCGGCGTTGTAGGCGAAGGCCCAGAACAGGTTCTGGCGGATGTTGGCCAGCGTGGCGCGGCTGAGCGCGATGGCGTTGGGCACGCCGTTCAGATCCTCGGCCATCAGCACCACGGACGCGGCCTCGATCGCCACGTCGGTGCCCGTGCCGATGGCGATGCCGGTGTCGGCGGCGGCCAGCGCCGGCGCGTCGTTGATGCCGTCGCCGACGAAGGCCACCTTGCGGCCGCCCTCGCGCAGCGCGGTGATGGCGGCCACCTTGCCGTCGGGCAGGACTTCGGCGCGCACCTCGTCGATGCCCAGCTCGCGCGCCACGGCCTGCGCGGTGTGGCGGTTGTCGCCGGTGATCATGGCGGTCTTCAGGCCCTGCGCGTGCAGCGAGGCGATGGCGGCCACGGCCGAGGGCTTGACCGGGTCGGTCACGGCCATCATGGCGGCGGCGCGGCCGTCCACGGCAACGAAGATCGGCGTCTTGCCCTGGCTGCCCCATTCGGTGGCGCGTTCGCCGAAGACGCCGACGTCCACGCCGCGCTCGGCCATCAGGCGGGCGGCGCCGGCCAGCACCTTGCGGCCCTCGACCACGGCTTCCACGCCCGCGCCGGTGATGGCGGCGAAACCCTCGGCGGGCAGCAGCGCCAGCTTGCGCTCGGCGGCGGCCGCGACGATGGCGACGGCGATGGGGTGCTCGGAACGGGCCTGCACCGACGCGACCCACAGCAGGACTTGCTCGGCGTCATGGCCGGGCGCGGCTTCCAGGCCGGTCAGCGTGGGCTTGCCCAGCGTCAGCGTGCCGGTCTTGTCGAACGCCACGACCTGCACGTCGCGCAGCGTCTGCAGCGCGTCGCCCTGGCGGAACAGCACGCCCATTTCCGCGGCGCGGCCGGTGCCGACCATGATGGAGGTCGGCGTGGCCAGGCCCATTGCGCAAGGGCAGGCGATGATCAGCACGGCCACGGCGTTGACCAGCGCGTGCGACAGGGCCGGCGTGGGACCGAGGAACAGCCAGAGCAGGAAGGTGACCAGGGCCACGCCCATCACGGCAGGCACGAACCAGCCGGTGACGCGGTCCACCAGCGCCTGGATGGGCAGGCGCGCGCCTTGCGCGGCCTCGACCATGCGGATGATGCGCGCCAGCATGGTGTCGGCGCCGGTATGGGTCACGCGCAGCGTGAAACTGCCGGACGTGTTCAGCGTGCCGCCGGTGGCCTGCATGCCGGCCGTCTTTTCGACCGGCACGGGCTCGCCCGTGAGCATGGATTCGTCCACGTAGGAATTGCCTTCGATGATTTCGCCGTCCAGCGGGATCTTCTCGCCGGGACGCACCAGCACGATCTCGCCCTTGCGCACCTGCTCGATGGGCAGGTCCACGGGCTGGCCGTCGCGCATGACGCGGGCGGTGCGCGGCTGCAGGCCGATCAGGCGCTGGATGGCCGCGCCGGTGCGGCCCTTGGCGCGCGCCTCCAGCATGCGGCCCAGCAGGATCAGCGTGACGATGACGGCGGCCGCCTCGAAATAGACGTTGCGGGAGGCCTCGGGCAGCCATTGCGGCGCGAAGGTGGCCACCACGGAATAGCTCCAGGCGGCGCCGGCGCCCAGCGCCACCAGCGAGTTCATCTCGGGCGCGCGGCGCCACAGGGCCAGGAAGCCCTTGCTGAAGAAGTGCCGGCCCGGCCAGGCCAGCACCAGCGTGGTCAGCGCGAATTGCAGCAGCCAGCTGTTCTGCCGGCCGATATTGGCCAGCACCCAGTGATGCATGGCGGGAATCAGGTGCGAGCCCATCTCGAGCACGAAGACGGGCAGCGTCAGGGCCAGCGAGATGCCAAAGGCCTGCTTCAGGCGGCGCGCCTCGGCGTCGCGGGCCTCGGCCTGGCGTTCGGCGTGATCGTCCTCGGCGGCGATGGGGCGGGCCTCGTAGCCGATCTTGCCGACGGCGTCCACCAGCGCCTGGGCGTCGGCGGCGGTCGGGTCGAAGGCGACCAGCGCGCGCTCGGTGGCCAGGTTCACCTGGGCCTGGGCCACGCCCGGCACGCGGGTCAGGGCCTTCTCGACGCGCTTGACGCAGGACGCGCAGGTCATGCCCTCGATGGCGAGCTCCAGCTCGCTGGAAGAGGCGGGGATGGCGATGTTCATGGCGGGTCTCTTTCTATCCGGGAAGCCCACAGTTTCATCCTTCCCATTATTGGAAGGTCAAGCCTGATTTTACGCTTGACCTTTCCATTATGGGAAGGTTTACAGTGCTGCCATGCCTGGGATCATTCCAGGCCGTCCCTGAATCTTTCGGAGAGCATCCATGAGCATCGAGTTCCAAGTCCCCGACATGACCTGCGGCCACTGCGTCAAGACCATCACCGGCGCGGTTACGGCCGCTGTGCCCGGCTCGGCGGTCGCGACGGACCTGGCGACGCACCGCGTGACAGTGACCGGCACCGACCAGGCGGACAAGGTCGAGGCCGCCATCCGCGACGCGGGCTACGAGCCGGCCCGCGTTTGAGCGTCCCGCCGGGTCGGCTTGGCCCTGGCGCGCGCCGGATGGATCCCATAGAATCCATCAGGCGTTTTTCATTTGCCTATTGCTTAAAACTATTGATCAATTAAAGCAATTAAATTTGATATATTGATAGTGCCGATTTATCATTCTTTCCATGGTGGTTGAACAGAACCCCGCTACCCCAAGGAGAGATTGAATGCTGCAAAACCGTGAAGGCCAACGTGTTCCCAACGTCACGTTCCCTGTCCGCGAGGGCAACACCTGGAAAAAGCTCACGTCCGACGACATCTTCAAGAACAAGACGGTCGTGGTCTTTTCGCTTCCCGGCGCTTTCACGCCGACCTGCTCGTCGACCCACCTGCCGCGCTACAACGAACTGGCGCCCGCGTTCTTCAAGGAAGGCGTGGACAGCATCGTGTGTGTGTCGGTGAACGACACCTTCGTGATGAACGAATGGGCCAAGGACCAGGAATCGGCCAACATCACGCTGCTGCCCGACGGCAACGGCGCCTTCACCGAAGGCATGGGCATGCTGGTCGACAAGAGCGACCTGGGCTTCGGCAAGCGCAGCTGGCGCTACTCCATGCTGGTCAAGGACGGCGTGGTGCAGAAGATGTTCATCGAGCCGGAAAAGGAAGGCGATCCGTTTGAAGTGTCGGACGCCGACACCATGCTGGCGTACTTCGCCCCCAAGGCCAAGAAGCCCGACCAGGTGGTCGTGTTCTCCAAGCCTGGCTGCCCGTTCTGCGTGGAAGCCAAGGCGCTGCTGCAGGACAAGGGTTTCGATCCGATCGAGATCCCGCTGGAGAACAAGGTCCGCGGCCGCGTCATCGGCGCCGTCTCGGGCAAGGGCACCGCGCCGCAGGTGTTCATCAACGGCTCGCTGATCGGCGGCCTGGACGACCTGAAGGCGCACTTCGCCTGACAGGCATCAGGCATGCCGGGCCCGGGCGGCCCGGCATGCCGCGCGGCTCCGCGCCTTGCATGGCGGAGCCCGCGCCGAATTCCCCCCGCTGTGCGCGTTCCTGCGCGGCCCCATCCGGGCGCCGCGGGGGCGGTCGCGTCCCGAGCCCGCGCAGCAAGGCGAATTCGCCCTTGGAATTACACCGCACAACCACGCCATATCGGGAGCACATGGATATGAAGACCCTGCACACTGACGTTGCCATCATCGGCGCCGGCACCGCCGGCCTGGCCGCCTATCGCGCCGCCCGCGCCGCTGGCAAGCGCGCCTTGCTGATTGAGGGCGGCCCCTACGGCACGACCTGCGCCCGCGTGGGCTGCATGCCGTCCAAGCTGTTGATCGCCGCCGCCGAGGCCGCGCATGCCGCGACGCACACCGATGCGTTCGGCGTGCGCGTGGAAGGCGAGGTCAGCGTGGATGGCAGGGCGGTCATGGATCGCGTCAAGCGCGAGCGCGACCGTTTCGTCGGCTTCGTGCTGGACGGCGTGGAGAACATTCCCGCCGAGGACAAGATCCGCGGCCAGGCGCGCTTCGTGTCGGACACCGTGCTGCGCGTGGATGAACATACCGAGATCCAGGCTTCGCGGGTGGTGATCGCCACCGGCTCGCGGCCGTCGGTGCCGCCGCCGCTGCGCGAGTTGGGCGATCGGCTGGTCGTCAACGACGATGTGTTCGCCTGGGACGATCTGCCGCGCCGCGTGGCCGTGTTCGGTCCCGGCGTGATCGGACTGGAGCTGGGCCAGGCGCTGGCGCGCCTGGGCGTCGAGGTGCGCGTGTTCGGCGTCAGCGGCAGCCTGGGCGGCATCAGCGACCCGCTGGTGCGCCAGAGCGCCCGCAAGATCTTCCAGCGCGAGTTCTACCTGGATCCGGACGCCCGCGTGCTGGAAACCAGGCGCGTCGGCGATGAGGTCGAGGTGCGCTACGTGGCGCTGGACAATAGCGAGCGCACCGAGCGCTTCGACTATGCGCTGGTCGCCACCGGCCGCCGCCCCAACGTGGACGGGCTGGGCCTGGAGCACACCTCGCTGGCATTGAACAAGCAGGGCGTGCCGCTGTTCGACCGCGAGACCATGCAGGCCGGCAATGCGCCTATCTTCATCGCCGGCGACGCCAACGCCGACGCGCCGCTGTTGCACGAGGCCGCCGACGAGGGCCGCATCGCCGGCGAGAACGCCGCGAGCTATCCCGATGTGCGTCCCGGACTGCGGCGCGCGCCGCTGGCGGTGGTGTTCTCGGATCCGCAGATCGCGTTGGCCGGACAGGGCCACGCGCGGCTGGTGCCGGGCACCTTCGTCACCGGCCAGGTCGATTTCGGCGATCAGGGACGGTCGCGCGTGATGCTGAAGAACCGGGGCATGTTGCACGTGTACGCCGACATCGCGACTGGCCGTTTCCTGGGCGCCGAGATGGTCGGTCCCAGCGCCGAGCACATCGGCCACCTGCTGGCCTGGGCCGTGCAGCAGGAGCTGACCGTGGCGCGGATGCTGGAGATGCCGTTCTACCACCCCGTGATCGAGGAAGGCCTGCGCACGGCGCTGCGCGATGCCGCCGCCAAGCTGGCGCAGGCGCGCGAGGCGCTGCAGGTGGAGGAAACGGCTTGAGTGGTCAAAGCCGGGGCCGCAATTGCGGCCCCGCTTCTTGCCAGCGCGACTACTTGCCGGCGGCCAGCGCGCTGTTGCACGCGGCGGCCAGCCGGCGCACGCCTTCGCGGATCTGGTCCACGTTGGGCGCGGCATACGACAGCCGCATGGTGCCGGCCTTGGGCGTGGCCGCATAGAAGGCCGCGCCGGGCACGAACAGCACGCCCTGGTCCACGCAGGCCTGGAACAGCGCGCCGGGCGCCAGGTCGTCCTGCGCCTCGGCCCAGATGAACATGCCGCCTTCCGGCGGATTGGCCCGGATGCGGCCGCCGAGTTCGGCCTGCAGCATGTCGACCATGGCCTGCATGCGGGCGCCGTACTCGCGCCGGGCGCGTTCCACCGTGTCCGGATAGCGGCCGGCATTCAGGTATTCCGCGGCGATCAGCTGCGCGATCGGCGACGTGCACAGGTCGGTGGTCTGCTTGGCGATGGCGCAGCGGCGGATGACTTCGGCCGGCGCCACCATCCAGCCGACGCGCAGCGCCGGCGCCAGCGTCTTGGACAGGCTGGACAGGTAGATCACCGGATTGGCCGACGGCAGCCTGGCGCCCAGCGCGTGGATCGGCTCGACCGCCGTGGGCGAGAAGCGCAGCTCGCCGTAGGGATCGTCCTCGACCACGACCACGCCGTGCCGCGCCGCCAGGCTCGCCAGCTGCGCGCGCCGCTCCTGGGACAACAGCGTGCCGCAAGGGTTGGAGTAGGTCGGGACGGTGTAGATGAGCTTGGGCATGGCATCGGCCGGCGCGTTCGCCAGCAGCGATTCCAGCGCGTCGATCCGCATGCCCTGATCGTCCACCGGCACCTGCTCGATGCGCGCGCCAGCCAGGCGCAGCGCCTGCAGCGTCGCCGGATAGGAGGGCGATTCCACATAGACCACGTCGCCGGGCTCCACGAACACGCGCACCAGCAGGTCGAAAGCCTGCTGCGAGCCCGTGGTCACCAGGATGTCCTCGGGCTTCGCCTCGATACCGCGCGCGCCGCAGAGCCGCGCCAGCGCCTCGCGCAGCGCCGGGGCGCCTTCGGTCGCGCCGTACTGCAGGATGCCGGCGCCCTGGGCGAAGACCCGTTGCGCGGCCTGTTCGATGCCGGCGTCATCCAGCAGCGCCGGCGAGGGATAGCCGCCGGCGAAGGAAATCATGCCGGGACGGCTCAGGTAGGGAAACAGTTCGCGGATGGGCGAACCGGCCGGTTCGGCGAAGGCGGCGGCGTAGGGAGAGTGGCTCATGGTCGGCTCGTTGTGCGGGGCGCGGGCGTTCAGGCGGGCAGGGCGGCGTCTTCGGCCTGGCCGAGCAGGGCGCGGACGCGCGCCAGCGATTCGGCCTGGGCCGCTTCGTACAGGGCGATCTCGTCGTGCACGGCGCAGCCCAGGTCGCGTTCAAAGGCCGCGCGCGCTTCGTTGGCCGAGTAGTTGCGCTGCTCTGCGCTGCCCAGGTTCGAGCGGAAGATGCCGGCCGCGCTCACGGGCAGGAAGTCCTCGTAGGTGATCGGATTGGCTTGCGCCAGGCCGCGGGCCAGCAGCGCATCGACGTCCAGGTCGGCGGCCGACGGGTCGGCGTGGCGCAGGCCCTCGTCGGTCAGCGCGTAGCGGAAGAAGGCCAGGCCTTCGGCGCGCAGCGCGTCCAGGTCGTCGGGGAATTCCGTGAAGACCTCGGCCAGCCGGTCTTCGTAGCGTTGACCGGGCGCCTGCTCGCGGGCGCGGGCCAGCAGCGCGTCGTAGCGCTGGCGGCCCTTGCGGGTCAGCGCGATGCCGCGCTGCTCGACTTCGCCGAAGCGCGCGGTATGGGTGCCGGCGGTGTCCGCGCCCAGGAAGCGGACCGGTTCCTCCAGCGCCTTGAAGCTGGTCTGGCGCAGCAGGATGGGGTGCTTGCGACGCGGCGGGCCTTCGACCACTTCCTTGGCGGGAATGCCGCGGCCCGGCATGGCGGCCTGCAGCGCGTCGATGTCCAGCGTGCGCGGGGTCAGGTGATTGATATGCGGGCCGGCGAAACAGACCACGTCGGCGATCAGGCGATGGGCGTCGTGCAGCGCCTTGTAGGTCTCGGCCGTGACGGTGGCCTCGCTGTGCCAGCGGAAGGTCTCGCGCACCTGTTCGACGAATTCGTCCGCCTGGGCGCTCTCCAGGCCGCCGTCCCGTTCGAACTGCTCGGTCAGCGCCAGCGCGCGCGCCGTGAAGATGTTGCGCCGTTCCAGGATCTCGCGCGCCTGCGCGGCCAGGGCCTGGTCTTCGAGCAGTTCCAGGCGCAGCAGCGAGGTGAACACGCGGAAGGGATTGGCCGCCAGCGCAGCGTCGCCGACCGGGCGGAAGGCGGTGGAGTGGACCGGAATGCCGGCGACCGACAGATCGTAGTAGCCGACGGGCTCCATGCCCATCACCGCGAACACGCGGCGCATGGTCGCCAGTTCGGCGGCCGTGCCCAGGCGGATGGCGCCGTGGCGCTCCAGGTTCAGCCGCTCCAGGCTGGCCGAGCGCGCCAGACTGTCGCGCAGTTCCGGCGATCCGGCCAGCACGTTGGCGTTGATGTCGGCGACCAGGTCCAGCAGGGTGCCGTATTGCGGCACTTCCTGGCGGTACATGCCGGACATGGCGCGCGAGAAACGGGTGCGGATGTCATCCGGGGAAACGAGGGAGGAGCGGGTCATGGCAGGAAACGGGGTCAAGGTGGAAGAGAGTCGGCAGAGAACCTTCATGTCATTCATTAAATACATGAAAAGCTCCCGATTGCGTGATTCTCCAGGTGTGTACACAAGAGGGTCAACCGACATTTGTGTCCAAGGTCATTCATAAATAGAATGAACTCCCATGAAATTCCCGCGCAAATACCTGCCCTCCATGTCCGTGCTCTGTGCCTTCGAGGCGGCCGCCCGCCACCAGAGCTTCACGGGCGCGGCGCTGGAGCTGAGCCTGACGCAAAGCGCCGTCAGCCGGCAGATCCGCGCGCTGGAAGAGCTGCTGGGCACGGATCTGTTCGTGCGCGAGCGCCAGACCGTGCGGCTGAACAAGGCCGGCGAGGCCTATGCCCGGGAAATCCGCGAGGCGCTCAAGCGCGTGTCGGCGGCCACGCTGGGCTTTCGCGCCAATCCGCAGGGCGGCACGCTGAATATCGCGATCCTGCCCACCTTCGGCACGCGCTGGCTGGCGCCGAGGCTGCCGGCGTTCATGGCGGCCAATCCCGGCATCACCATCAACCTGGCCACGCGCCCGGAACAATTCGATTTCGCCACCGAGCCGGTGGACGCGGCGATCCACTTCGGCCTGCCGGTATGGCCGGGGGCCGAGCTGGATTTCCTGATGAGCGAGCAGGTGGTGCCGGCATGCAGCCGGGCGCTGCGCGAACAGTTCGATTTCCAGGCGCCGGCGGATCTGCTAAAGGCGCCGCTGCTGCACCTGGAAAGCCGGCCGGACGCCTGGGAGCGCTGGTTCCACGCCATGGGCGTGCAGGCCCAGGGCGTGAACGGCATGCTGGTGGACCAGTTCGCGCTGGCCTCGCAGGCGGCCATGTCGGGCCTGGGAGTGGCGCTGTTGCCGCGCTTCCTGATCGAGGCCGAACTGGCGCGCGGCGATCTGGTGCTGGCCATCGACGCGCAGGTGGAAAGCGCCGAGAAATACTATCTGGCCTGGCGTCCGAGCCAGGCCAGCTATCCGCCGCTGCAGGCGTTTCGCGCCTGGCTCGCGGCGGCGGCGCGGCAACCCTGAGGCGCACGCCCGCTCAGGTGTTCTCGCGGTATTGCAGCGTGAAGCCGGCCCGGTCGTCCTGCGCCAGCTCGCGCGCCAGATAGGGCATGGCGGGCTTGAGCGCCTCGTGCAGCGTCCAGGGCGGATTGACCAGGAACATGCCGCTGCCGTGCAGGCCGTAGCCGTCGATGGCCGCTTTCTTGACGGTCAGCGTGGCGTGCAGCCAGCTCTTGACCTTCAGGTTTTCCAGGTGGCGGGCCATCTCGTTGGCCTCGCGCCGCTGCACCAGCGGATACCAGACGGCGATGGTGCCGGTGGCGAAACGCTTGATGCACTCCTTGACCGTGTTCAGCGTGCGGCGGTAGTCGTTCTTGTCTTCATAGGACGGATCGATCAGCACCATGCCGCGCCGCGTGGGCGGCGGCAGCAGCGCCTTCACGCCTTCGAAGCCGTCGTCGCCGTAGATGGTGGTCTGGCGCTGGGCGTTGCGGTCCAGGTGTTCCAGGTTGCCGACCAGCGTGTCGATCTCGGTCGGGTGCATCTCGAACATGCGCAGCCGGTCCGACGGACGCAGCGCATCGAGCGTCAGCCAGGGCGAGCCGGGATAGCGGCGCAGCCGGCCGTTGGTGTTGTAGGCGCGGACGCGCTGCAGGTACTCGGCCAGGATGGGCGGCAGATCGTCGCGCTCCCAGAGCCGGCCGATGCCGTCGGCGGACTCGGCGGTCTTGGTGGCCCAGTCGCCGTCCAGGCTGTACAGGCCGGCGCCGGCATGGGTGTCGATGACCCAGTACGGCGCGTCCTTGCGGTTGAAGTAATCCAGCGTGTGGACGAGGATGGCGTGCTTGAGCACGTCGGCGTGGTTGCCGGCGTGGAAGGCGTGGCGGTAGCTGAACACGGGCGCCCGGTCCTTTAAGCCTGGACGGGCCGGATCGCGGCCAGCTCGTCGGTGAAGATGCCGTCGATGCCCCAGTCGAGCAGCAGGCGCGCGCGCTCCGGATCGTTGACGGTCCAGGCGGCGATGCGGTAGCCGGCGGCGTGCACGGCGTCGATCAGCTCGCGGGTGGCGTCCTTCTGGTTGATGTTCAGCGCCACGCACTGGTATTTCTGCAGGCGCGCCAGCCAGTCGGCCGGGACTTTTTCCACCAGCAGCGCGCGCGGCAGCTCGGGCGCGGCTTCCAGCGCCGCCGCCAGCGCCTCTTCGGCGAAGGAAGAAAGCAGGGGGGCGGTGGTCGATTGGCGCCACAGCTCGCGGGCGGCCAGCGCCACGGCGCGGCCGGTCTCGGCCTCGCGACCCGGGCAGGGCTTGATCTCGACGTTGCTGGCGATGCCGTTGGCGACGGTGTAGCGGGCCACGGCGGCGAAGGTGGGCAGCGGTTCGCCGGCGTAGGCGGCCGAGTGCCAGCTGCCGAAATCCAGCTGCGCCAGTTCGATGTAGTCCTTGGCGGCGGCAGGGCCGTGGCCGTTCGAGCTGCGGTCCACGTCATCGTCGTGCATCAGCACCAGCACGTTGTCGCGGCTGAGCTTGACGTCGTACTCGAACATGGTGAAACCGTGTTCGGCGCCGACGCGCATGGCGGCCAGCGTGTTCTCCGGCGCCAGGCGGCCGCCGCCGCGGTGGGCGATGTAACGGGAGTAGGGCCAGGAGGGGAGGTTTGCGGTCATTTGGGTGTTGCTTGAGTGTTCTACGGAGCAGGGTTGCAAGGATACTCCTAATGGCCTATTTCAGCGGCGCCTTGCCCTGCGACACATCCATGATCATGCGCGTGGACAGGTACAGCCGGGGCACGATGCTGCCTATCTGTATGTACTCCGCGTCATTGGAGTGGGCGCCGAAGCCGGACAGGCTCATGCCCTCGATGACCGGGCCGCGCGCCTTCAGCGCGGCGAAGGCGGCGTCGGTGCCGCCGCCGCTGGCGCGGTCCACCACCTTCATGGGCAGGCCCAGCTCCTGGTAGATGATCACGCCGTGCGAGGCCAGCGCCCGCGAGGCGGCGGTGGCCTCCAGGGGCGGGCGGCGCACCTCGAACTTCACGCTGACCTTGGACTCGGGCAAGAGCTTGTTGCGCGACTTTTCCTCCAGCGTGCGCGCCAGCGCGTCGAAATCGGCCACGCGCAGCGCGCGGGCATCGGCCTGGGCCGTGGCCTGGCCCGGGATGACATTGCGGTTGGTGCCGGCCTGGGCCACGGTCCAGTTCAGCTTCAGTCCCTTGTCGGGTTGCGACAGCTTGTCCATCTGCAGCACCTGGTGGGCCAGCTCGTACAGCGCGTTGATGCCGCCCTCGGGCCGCGCGCCCGCGTGCGAGGTCTTGCCCTGCACGGTCAGGTAGGCCGCGCCGATGCCGCTGGTGGCCAGCGTCAGCCGGGCTTCGGCGCCGCCGCCTTCATACGAGAACACGGCGTCCTGGTCGGCCGCGAGGGCGGTGATGGTGTCGCGCGCGCCCGGCGAGCTGATTTCCTCGTCGCCGTTGATCAGCACGGTGATCTTGCCGTAGCCGCGGAAGTCCAGCTTGCGCAGCAGGGCCAAGGTGTGAATGATGGCCGCCACGCCGTGCTTGTCGTCGGCGATGCCCAGGCCATAGGCCTTGTCGCCGTCGATGCGGAAGGGCTGGTCCTTGAGCATGCCGTTGCGGTAGACGGTGTCCATATGGGCGATCAGCATGATCTTCTTGTCGCCGCTGCCCAGGAACTCGGCCCGCACCATGGGGCCGACCTTCTCCGGCGTGTCGTCCAGGCGGAAGACCTGGGCGGGTTGGATGATCTCGGCCTTGCCGCCCAGCGCCGCCAGCCGGTCGCGCACCAGCGCGGCGATGCGTTCCACGCCCTCGACGTCCTTGCTGCCGGATTCGATGCCGACCAGGTCGCGCATAGTGTCCAGCATGGCCTGCCGCTCGGCCTGGGCGGCCTCGTGCACGGCCGCCACGGGCGCGCCCCAGGCCGCCGAGCAAGCCAGGAACAGGGCGGTGGCGCCCGCGGCGCGGGTGAGGAATGGGGAAAGGCGCGGAGTCATCATGAACGCAAACCTCGTTTGTCGCTGGGCGCCGGGCGCCCGGGAACGGACCACGATACGGGCCGGGCCGGCGCGCCGGAACCGGGGTTTCCCTGCTTGACGCGCTGGCGCCGGGCGATGATCAAGGGAATCTGAACGTCGCGCGCGGGCGGGAAATGCTAAAATCCCGCGGCTGATCCGGTGTATAACCGGTGTGGGAACAAGGCGAAGCTCGTTCGCCTTTTTTTATGCGTTTTCTTGCGGCTCCCGGTTTACGTCCGGAGCGCGGCAACAGGGATTCCATGTTCGAATTTATTCGCAGCCATCGTCGCTGGATGCAGTTCATTCTGCTGCTTCTGATCGTGCCGTCCTTTTTCCTGGTCGGCATACAGGGCTATGAAAGCTTCATGCGCAAGGAGCCCGAGCTGGCCACGGTCGCGGGCCAGCCCGTCACCCGCGCCGAGTTCGACCAGGCCCACCGCAATCAGCTGGAGCAGTTGCGCCAGCGCCAGGGCGCGCAGTTCGACCCCGCCCTGGTCGATACGCCGTTCGTGCGCCAGAGCCTGCTGAACGAGCTGATCAACCAGCGCCTGATGGCGAACGTCGTCATCGACAACCGTCTGTCGGTGTCGGACGCTACGCTGCGCAACTACATCCTCAAGAATGTTCCCGAGGTCCAGGCCAATGGCGTCTTCTCGCGGGAACGCTACGATCAGGTGCTGGCCGCGCAGGGCTTGACGACAAATACGTTCGAGGCCAGCGTGCGCCGCGACCTGTCGATCGGCCGCGTGCTCGAGCCCGTGGGCATGACCGCCCGCGCACCCGCCGAAGTGGTGGCCTCGCTGGAAACCGCGCTGACCCAGACCCGTTCGGTCCAGCTGCGCCGCTTCGCCGCCGCCGACTACCGTTCGAAGGTCGATGTGAGCCCGGCCGACATCCAGTCCTGGTACGACGCCAACAAGCAGCAGCTGCAGATTCCCGAACAGGTCCAGGTGCAGTACCTGGTGCTGGACGAAGCCGCCGCCACCCAGGGCGTGCAGGTCAAGGACGAAGACCTGGCCTCGTACTACGAGCAGAACAAGACCCGCTTCGGCCAGCCCGAGCGCCGCCGCGTCAGCCACATCATGATCAACCTGCCGGCCGGCGCCTCGGAAGATGCGCGCAAGGCCGCTCGCGCCAAGGCCGACGAGCTGGACAAGCTGGCCGTGGCCGACCCGTCCAAGTTCGCCGAACTGGCTCGCAAGGAATCGCAGGACGCCGGCTCGGCCGCCAATGGCGGCGACCTGGGCTGGCAGCAGAAGGGCGCGTTGCCCGGTTCGCTGGACAAGGCCGCCTTCGGCCTGAACAAGGACCAGGTCTCCGGCGTCGTCGAAAGCCCCAGCGGCCTGCACATTCTCAAGCTGACCGAGATCCAGCCCGCCGCGATCAAGCCGCTGGCCGAGGTCAAGGACCAGCTCGCCGGCGAAGTGCGCAAGCAGCTCGCCGCCGTGCGTTTCTCGGAAATGGCCAGCCAGCTGAGCAAGCAGGTCTATGACCAGCGCGACAGCCTGCAGCCCGCCGCCGACGCGGTCGGCCTGAAGCTGCGCACCGCCGCCGGCGTGACCCGCGAAGGCCTGCTCCCCGCCGACAAGGCCGGTCCGGGCTCCGCCGCCGCCGGTCCGGACGCCGCGCTGCTGGACAACCCGCGCGTGCGCCAGGCGCTGTTCTCGGCCGACGTGCTGCGCGAAAAGCAGAATTCCGGCGTGATCGAGCTGGCTCCGGACACCATGCTGGCCGTGCGCGTCGCCGCCGTGGAGCCGGCCCACGTGCCGCCGCTGGACAAGGTCAGCGAAACCATTCGCGCCAAGCTGCTGGACGAGCGCTCGGCCGAAGCCGCCAAGCAGGCTGGCGAAGCCGCGCTGGCCGCCGACAAGGCCAATCCGGCGGCCTCGCCCGAAGGCTTCGCCGGTGTGGTGATCGTGTCGCGCCAGGATCCGGGCGGCCTGCCGCGCGCGGTGCTGGACGCCATCATGCGCCAGCCGGCTGGCGCGCTGCCCGCCTATGTCGGCGTGCAGGCCGGCGCCGACTATACGGTGGCGCGCCTGGAGAAGGTCGAAGCGGGCAAGGTCGAGCAGGCCGAGCGCGAGAGCCTGGCGGGCCAGTTGGCCGGCGCTTATGGCCAGGCCGAGAGCGAAGCCGTGCTGCGCATGCTGCGCGAGCAGTACAAGGTGCAGTTGTTGCCGGCCTCGGCCGACGCCATCAAGGGCGAGCAGCCCGCCTCGGCGGGCTGAGCCCGCTAGTTGAGTAGTGGCCGCAGCGCCGGCCACACGTTATCGAGCAATTGGGGCTGGGCATCCTCGTTGGGATGGATGCCGTCAGCCTGGAACATGGCCCGGTTCGTCGCAATGCCTTCCATCAGGAAGGGGACGAGCCGGGCTTTTTCGTCCTTGGCCACCGTGGGGAACAACTGCGCGAAGCGCTGCGTGTAGTCGCGCCCGTAGTTGGGCGGGATCTGCATGCCCACGATGACCACGTCGGCGTCGGCCTGGCGCGCGGCCTGGGCCATGTTGCGCAGGTTCTGCTCGGTCATGGTCAGGGACAGGCCGCGCAGCGCGTCGTTCGAGCCCAGCTCCAGCACCACCACGGCCGGCGCGTGCTGGCGCAGCAGCGCCGGCAGGCGGGCGACGCCGCCGCTGGTGGTGTCGCCGCTGATGCTGGCGTTGACGACCTTGTACTTGGGGTATTGTTGCGAAATCCGCTCGGACAGCAGCGGCACCCAGCCGGTGCCGCGCTTGATGCCATATTCGGCGGACAGGCTGTCGCCCAGCACCAGCACCGCGCGCGGCGCGGAACCTTGGGTCGTGGGGACAGTCTGAGCGTGGCCGGGCGCGATGGCGGCGGCGGTCAGGACGGACGTGTACAGCAGACGGAAAAATAGGCGCATGGATAGCAATAACTCGATCGAGGTGAAAGGGCTGGGCAAGCGGGTCGCCGACGCCGGCGGCACGCTGTCTATCCTGGAAGGAATCGATTTTACGGTCGAGGCGGGCAGCGCCGTGGCCATCACGGGCAGCTCGGGCTCGGGCAAGTCCACCTTGCTGGGACTGCTGGCCGGGCTGGATGTTCCCAGCGCGGGCAGCGTGAAGCTGGCCGGCCAGGACCTGTTCGCGCTGGACGAGGACGGCCGCGCGCGGCTGCGCGCCAACCATGTGGGCTTCGTGTTCCAGTCGTTCCAGCTGCTGCCGAACCTGACCGCGCTGGAAAACGTCATGCTGCCGCTGGAATTGGCCGGCCAGCCGGCGCGCGAGGCCGCCCAGGCCATGCTCGAGCGGGTAGGGCTGGGCGAGCGCCTGCACCACTACCCGCGCACGCTGTCGGGTGGCGAGCAGCAGCGCGTGTCGCTGGCGCGCGCCTTCGTGGTGAATCCGGATCTGTTGTTCGCCGATGAACCCACCGGCAGCCTGGACGCGGCCACGGGCGAGAAGGTGATCGACCTGATGTTCGACCTGCACCGCGAGCACGGCGCCACGCTGGTGCTGGTGACGCACGATCCGCAACTGGCGGCGCGTTGCGGCCGCCAGCTGGTGCTGGCGGCGGGGCGGATGACCTGACGGCCTGACGGCCCGGCGGCGGTCCGGACTCCGGCTTCAGGTTTCAATGGGCGCCGGGAGCGGATCCGCCGCGTTTGTCCTTACTTCGTCTTGGCGACCGCCTGGCCCCAGGCGGCCACCACCGCTTCGTATTCCTTGGCGGCGGCCTCCTGGCTGATCGGGAAGATCTTGATCGAGGCCAGGTCGGGCAGGGTGCTCAGGCTGGCCACGGCCACGTCGCTGCGGGTGGGGCGGCGGAAGTTCTTCACCAGCTGCGCTTCCTGGGCCTCCTTGCTGAGCAGCCCTTCATACAGCGCCTGGGCGGCCTGCGCGTTCTTGGCGCCCTTGATGATGAACATGCCTTCCGGCGCCAGGTAGCTGCCCTCGGCCGGGTAGACCAGCTTGATCTCCTTCTGGCCGCCGGCCACGTATTCCTGGGCGGCGTATTCCAGCGTCATGCCGGCGGCGTATTCGCCCGCCGCCACGCCTTTGTAGGTGGTGCCCGACGAGGCCGTGACCACGGCGTTGGCCGCGATCCTGTCCAGGCCGGCCTGGCCGAACTGCTTGTACAGGCCGTAGACCAGCATGTAGGCCGTGCCGCTCTTGGACGGATCGGTGATGGCGAACTTGCCTTTCCATTGCGGCTGCATCAGGTCCGACCAGGACGCCGGCGCGGCCAGGCCCTTGAGCTGGCGCTCGTTGACCATCAGCACCATCACGTGCACGTTGGTGCCGACCCACAGATCGTCCGGACCGCGGAACTCAGCCGGGATCTTGTCCAGGTCGGCCGGGCGGTACGGCTGCAGGTGCTGGCGGTAGGCGCCCAGCGTGCCGAAGCCGCCGCTCCAGAACAGGTCGCCGCGCGGGTTCTGCGCCTCGGCCTCGATGCGCTTCATCATGGTGCCGGTGCCGCCCGTGACCGGCTGCACGTTCAGCGACGGCGACTTCTTCTTGACGGCTTCCAGCGCCGTCTCGATGGTCTCGGTGTTGTTGGACGAGTACAGCACCACGTTCTGGGCCTGGGCGGCGGCGCAGGCGACCGAGGCGGCCAGCAGGCCGGATTGCAGCAGGTGTTTGATTTGCATGGCGAGTCTTCCTGGGACGGGTTATTTGCCGGAAAAGAGCTTGATGCGGAACGCCTTCACCGACACGATGATGGGCAGCACGATCACGGTGACCAGCGCGGCGCCGTAGGCCGAGGCCATGCCCAGGCGGCCGCCGTCGACCTGCCGGAAGATGGCGATGGGCATGGTTTCCAGGCCGCCGCTATAGGCCACGATGGACGCCGACAGCTCGGAAATCGTCGTCAGCCACATCAGCAGGGCGGCCGAGATGATCGAGGCCTTCATGGCGGGCAGCACGACTTTGAAGAAGGTCATCAGCGGCGACACGCCCAGGCTGATCGACGCCTCCTCGATCGAGTCCGGGATGTTGAACAGCACCGACGAGGCGTTGCGCACGGCGAAGGGCAGGCGCCGCACCGTGTAGCACAGCACCATGATGGCCGAGGTGCCGGCCAGCACCAGCCAGCCGGTGTTGAAGGTCTGCACCAGCGCGATGCCCAGCACCGTGCCCGAGATGGTCAGCGGCAGCACCACGATGTAGTCCAGCGCCTGGGTGAAGGCGCTGCGCTTCTTGATGGTCAGGTAGCTGACCAGCACCGCGAAGGCCACGCCCAGCACCGTCGCCAGCGAGGCGAACTTGAGCGAGTTCAGGATGGGCTCGGGCGCGCCGTGCAGCGCGCGCTGCATGCTGGCCAGCGACCAGCTGCCCCAGTGCATGACCGGCCCGCTGGTCTTGGTGAAAGCGGCCACGAACACGATGATCAGCGGCAGCAGCGACACCAGGATCACCAGGCCCACGCCGCCGGTGTAGAAGATCGAGGCCCACGAACGCACCCGCACGGCGGCCGGCGCGCGGCCCTGCGTCATGGTGTAGACCTTGCGCTCGACCACGCGCTTCTGGAAGAACAGCACGATGGCCACGATGGCGATGGACACCACCGACATGGCGCTTTGCAGCGTGGGGCTGCCGCCCATCTCGCTGACGAAGGTGTTGTAGGTCATGACCGACAGCAGCGGCACGCGGCTGCCCAGCAGCATGGCCAGCGCGAAATTGCCCACCACCAGCGTGAACACCACCAGCGCGTTGACCAGCACGGCGGGCAGCAGCACCGGCACCAGTACGCGCAGCTTGGTCGCCAGCGGCGGCGTGCCCAGGCTCAGGCCGGCTTCCTCCAGCTGTCCGTCGAAGCCGCGCAGCGCGGCCAGCATGCCCAGGTAGATGTAGGTGTAGTACACCAGCGTCATCGAGAAGACCATGCCGGTCCAGCCGTAGAACGAAGGCAGCGAGATGCCGGCGTCGCCCAGCAGGTTGGTCAACAGGCCGTTGTTGCCCAGTAGCAGCAGCCAGGACTGGCCGACGATGATCTCGGGAATCACGATGGTGAGCACGGGCAGGATGGCCACCAGGTTCTTCAGCGGGAAGTCGTAGCGCGCCACCATGTAGGCGAAGGGCACGCCCACCAGCACGGTGCTGGCGGTGACGGCCAGGCCCAGGATCAGCGTGTTGCCGAAGGCCTCCAGATACTGCGAGTCGGCCAGCAGCGCGCGAAAGCCCTCCAGCGTATAGCCGCCGTCCGGGCCGGTGACGCTGTTGGCGAACAGCACGCCCAGCGGATACAGCACGAAGAACAGCAGCAGGATCAGGCTGATCGCGGTCAGCAGGCCCCAGGGCCACCATTTGATTTTCATGGCTGGCGCGTCCTCAGGCGTTCACGACCCGGCTGTCGGCCGGGATCAGCACCTGCACCGCCTCGCCGGGCTGGAACTGGGCGACCATGTTGCCCGCGTGCAGCTCGACGCGGAGCTCCGAGCCGTCCTCCAGCGCGATGCGGTAGGCGGTCTTGAAGCCCAGGTACTGGCGCCGCAGCACCTTGCCGGGCAGCGTGTTGGGGACGTAGGGCGCGGGCGCCATCAACGCCAGCTCCTCGGGCCGCGCGATCAGCACGCCGCGCGTGTCCAGGCTGCCCGCGCCTTGCACGCCGTCGAAGTCGCGGCCGCACAGCTGGTAGCGCACCAGGCCTTGCGGAGCCTGGTCCGACACGGCCTGGGCCGGCACCGGGATCACGTTGGCCGAGCCGATGAAGTCCGCCACATAGGCATTGACCGGCGTGCCGTACAGCTCCTCGGGCGTGCCCAGCTGGGCGATGCGGCCGTGGTCCATGATGGCGATGCGGTCGGACATGGCCAGCGCCTCTTCCTGGTCGTGCGTGACGAACACGGTGGTGATGCCGGCCTCGCGCACCAGGTCCAGGATCACGTCGCGCATCTGCAGCCGCATCTTGGCGTCCAGGTTGGACAGGGGCTCGTCCATCAGCAGCACGCGCGGCCGGATCACCAGGGCGCGCGCCAGCGCCACGCGCTGGCGCTGGCCGCCGCTCATCTGCGCCGGGTAGCGCTGGGCCAGCGCCAGCAGCCCGACCTTGTCCAGCGCCTCGTTGGCGCGCCGGGTGATCTCGGCGCGCGCCACGCCGCGCGCCCGCAGGCCGTAGGCCACGTTGTCGAAGGCGCTCTTGTCCGGGAACAGCGCGTAGTCCTGGAACACCATGCCGATGTCGCGGCGGTGGGCGGACACGCGGGTCACGTCGTCCTGGTCGAACAGCAGGCGGCCGCCGTCGGGCGCGTGAAAGCCCGCGATGCAGCGCAGCAGCGTGGTCTTGCCGCAGCCGCTGGGCCCCAGCAGCGTGTAGAACGCGCCGTCCGGGATGTGCAGGGAAAGGTCGCGCAGCACTTGCTGCCCGCCGAAGGTCTTGACGATGCCGTCTACCGTGATCGATGCCATGTTGGATTCCTGCGAGGGATAGCCGGCATGATAGGAAGCGTCAACAGGCGCGACCAGCGACGTTTCTTAAGGCGTGGCGTTAGTTTTTCTAAGAGGTCGGCGCCGCCGCTATCCCCTAGAATGCCGCTGCATGGACGCGCGCCCGCCCCGAGCGGGCCGCGGACCGGAAAAATAACGACACGACAAGGGAAACCGTGGGAAATCGCAGCACAGACTCGCGCCGCGCAGGCCAGCGGGCGGGCGCGGCCTGACATGGCCGGCCACAGCCTGCCGCCGCTCAAGGCGCTGCGGGTATTCGAGGCGGCCGCCCGGCTGCGCAGCTTCACGGCCGCCGCCGATGAACTGAGCATCACGCACAGCGCGGTCAGCCAGCAGATCCGCATCCTCGAGGACTACGTGGGGCAGCCCCTGTTCGCGCGCGAGGCGCGCGGCGTGGCGCTGCTGCCTTGCGCCCAGGCCTATTTCCCGGAAGTGCAGGCCAGCCTGGAACGCATCGCCGCCGCCACCGCCAAGCTGCGCGCGCCGGGATTCGCCGGCACGCTGCGGGTCTGCGCCACGCCGTCGCTGACCATGAAGTGGCTGATTCCGCGCTTGTCCGGCTTCCAGGCGCTGCATCCAGGCATCGATGTGCAGCTGACCACGCAGGGCCGCTCCTTCCTGGACCGGGGCGGCGACGCCGGCAGCGACGTGCTGCTGCGCCACGGCTACATGGCGCATGCCGAGCTGAGCTGCGTGCACTGCCTGGACGATTTCCATGTGCCGGTGGCCTCGCCGCGCTTCATCGAGCGCAACCGGCTGGCCGCGCCAGCCGACTGCCTGGGCCATCCGCTGCTGAAGGTCGCCGGCGGCATGGACTACTGGCCGCGCTGGTTCGCGCTGGCCAAGGTCGACGTGCCCGCGCAACTGCCCGGGCCGGTATTCGATCATCACTTTTTGTGCATGCAGGCCGCCATGAACGACCTGGGCATCGCGCTGGCGCCGTGGTGCCTGTTGCAGGACGACATGGCCGCCGACCGCCTGCGTCCGCTGTTCGCGCAGCCGCAACTGCCCAACGCGGGCATCCACGCGCTGTACCGTCCCGACGGGCCGGCGGCGGCCGCGGCGCAACGATTCATCGACTGGCTGTGCGGGCAGGGGACCGAGCCGTCCCGTGGCGCATAGCGCAAGCTAGGAACTCCTCATGTCAGAACCCTTCGACCCGACCGCGAACTCCGCCTATCCCGGCCTGAGCCTGCGCCGCCCCTGGACGCCGACGTCGCTGTCGGCCTACCGCGTCATCGCCTTCGACATGGACTCGACGCTGGTCGCCATTGAAACGCTGGACGAGATGGCCGCGCTGATGGGGCGCGGCGCCGAGGTGGCGGCGATCACCGAGGCCGCGATGCGCGGGGAGATCAGCGACTACAAGCAAAGCCTGCGCGAACGGGTGGCGCTGCTGGCCGGCATGCCGCAGGCGCTGGCGGACCAGGTCTATGACGAGCGCTTGACCCTCAACCCCGGCGCCGAGGAACTGATCGGCGCCTGCAAGCGCGCCGGCCTGTACTGCCTGCTGGCAACCGGCGGCTTCACCTGCTATACCGACCGGCTGCGCCAGCGCCTGGGGCTGGACGATGTGCGCGCCAACGTGCTGGAGACGCGCGACGGCAGACTCACCGGCCGGCTGCTGCCGCAGCCCTGGGGCGACATCTGCGACGGCGAGGAAAAGAAGAACAAGCTGCTGGAGGTCTGCGCGCGGCTGGGCGCGGCGCCCGGGCAGGCCATCGCGGTGGGCGACGGCGCCAACGACCTGCCCATGATGCGGGCGGCGGGGCTGTCGGTGGGTTTCCATCCCAAGCCGGCGGTGCGGCGGGAGGCCGACGTGACCATCGAGGCAGGCGGACTGGACCGCCTGCTGCAATTGTTCACGCCGGGCTAGTGTACGGCCCGGGCAAGCGCCGGGCCGGCGCCGTTCAGGCCAGTCCGTCGATGCGCACGTGCGGATCGACCGGCGCTTCGTAGTCCACGCCCTCGACCTCGAAGCCGAACAGGCGCAGGAAGTCGGACTTGTAGCCAGCGAAGTCCGTCAGTGCATCGATGTTGGCGGTCTCGACCTGGTTCCACAGTTCCTGCACGCGCGCCTGCACGGCGGGCGCCAGTTCCCAGTCGTCCACGCGCAGCCGGCCTTCCTCGTCCCGCAGCGGCGCGGGGCCGCAGATACCGTCGCGGTACAGGCGGTAGACCTGTTCGATGCAACCCTCGTGCGTGCCATCGGCCTTCATGACCTTGAACAGCAGCGACAGGTACAGCGGCATCATGGGAATGGCCGAGCTGGCCTGCGTGACCACGGCCTTGAGCACCGACACGCGGGCGTCGCCGCCGCGCGCCGCCAGCTTGGCGCGGATGTCCAGCACCTTGCGGTCCAGGTCCTTCTTGGCCGCGCCGATGGAGCCGTTCCAGTAGATGTCGTGGGTGATGCGCTCGCCCAGGTAGGTGAAGGCCGTGGTGGTGGCGCCCTCGGCCAGCACGCCGGCTTCGAGCAGCGCGTCGATCCACATCTGCCAGTCCTCGCCGCCCATCACGGCGACGGTGGCGTCGATCTCTTCCTGCGTCGCCGGTTCCAGCGTGGATTCGCGCACGACCTCGCGGTCGGTATCCAGGCCGCGCAGCGTGACGGCGCGGCCCACGGGCTTGAGCACCGAGGTGTAGACCTTGCCGTCGCGCGGATGGCTGCGGCGCGGCGCGGCCAGGCTGTAGACCACCTGGTCGACCTGGCCCAGGTCGGCGCGGATGGCCTCGATGACCTGGCGCTTGATCTCGTCGGAGAAGGCGTCGCCGTTGATGCTGCGGGCGTACAGGCCCTCGGCCTGGGCGAACTTGTGGAAGGCGGCGCTGTTGTGCCAGCCGGGCGTGCCAGGCTTGGACGGCTCGGATGGGCGCTCGAAGAACACGCCCAGCGTCTGCGCGCCGCCCGCGAAGGCCGCGCTGATGCGCGCGGCCAGGCCGTAGCCGGTGGACGCGCCGATCACCAGCACGCGCTTGGGCGCGCCGGCGATGGGACCCTGCTTGCGCACGTAGTCGATCTGCTGGCGCACATTGGCCTCGCAGCCGGCGGGATGGGTGGTCACGCAGATGAAACCGCGCACGCGGGGCTTGATGACCAGGCGCACGCCGTCCTGGGCGGGCGCGTTATCGGGCGGGGATTGGACCATGCGGGGCCTCAAGTCTGGAATCCGGCGCGGGGCCGGCGGGTCGGAAGCGAAAATGCGACGGGCATTGTACGGGAGCCGGGCCCGGGGCGGCCAGTTGACGGGATGCTGGCGTCTTGCTAGCAGGAGGCTAGCGGGCGGCGGCCCGGCCGCGCCGCCATTCCACCAGGCCGATGCCCATGCCGCTGGCGCAGATCACGGCGATGCCCAGCCAGGTCAGCGGGTCCGGGAAATGGCCCCAGACCAGCCAGCCGACGGTCGTGGCGCTGATGATCTGCAGGTAGATGAACGGCGCCAGCGTCGAGGCCGGCGCGCGCCGGTACGCGGCGATCTGGAACAGGTGGCCCAGGCCGCCGGTGATGCCGGTGGAGATCAGCAGGCTCCAGTCCAGCAGGGACAACTCGCGCAGCACCGGCAGCGCGGGCGGCAGGATGAAGGGCAGGGCCAGGGTCAGGCAGGCGGTGCCGACGGCGCCGCTCCAGATCAGCGAGGTGAACGGATCATCGCCGGCCACGCGGCGGGTGGCGATGAACTGGGCGGCGAAGCAACAGGCAGTGAGCAGGCCGAACACGGTGCCGGTGGGGTCCAGGCCGCCGCCGGGCCGGATCACGATGATGACGCCGACGAAGGCGATGCCGGCCGCCACGAAGCGCGACAGCCGCGCCGGCTCCTTCAGGATCCAGGGCGCCAGCGACAGCACCAGCAGCGGCGCCAGGAAATTGATGGCAGTGGCCTCGGCCTGGGGGATGTAGCTCAGCGTGGTGAAGAACATGAGCGTGGCCAGGAACATCGACGCGCCGCGCACCAGCTGCTCGCGCGGGCGCACGCTGCGCAGCACGCCCAGGCCGCGCGCCGGCAGCACCAGGGCCAGCACCAGCACCAGGTGCACGGCATAGCGGAACCAGGACAGCAGCAGCAGCGGCACGCCCGCGTTCATGACCCACTTGCCGCTGGCGTCCAGACAGGACAGCGTCCACATGGACAGGACCAGCAACAGCACGCCGATCAACGGTCCGCGGGTGGCGGGCGCGGCGGGGCGCGGGCGACCGGTGGCGGCCGGGGTCATGGACAACTCCTGTGGGGGACGGTTGGGCGGCTGACATGATACGCTCATCGCGCCGGATGGATAGGGCCATGATCGAATTACGCAACGTCGAGACTTTTTTCTGGGTCGCCACCCTGGGCAGCTTCCGGGCCGCCGCGGACAAGCTCAATACCACGCAGCCCGCGGTATCGCAGCGCATCGCCTCGCTCGAGGCCGACCTGGGCGTGCGGCTGTTCGAGCGCGAGGCGCGCGGCGTCAAGCTCACCGGCAAGGGCCACGAACTGTTGTCGCACGCCGAGCGCATGCTGCAGGTGCGCCGCGACATGTTCGAGGCCGCGCGCGAGCAGAACGTCATGTCCGGCACCGTGCGCATCGGCGTGGCCGAGACCATCGTGCAGACCTGGCTGCCCACGCTCATCGAACTGGTGCACACCGCCTATCCGGCGCTGGTGCTGGAGATCGAGGTCGACACCACGCACGTGCTGCGCCCGCATCTGCTGTCACGCCAGATCGACCTGGCCTTCCTGATGGGGCCGGTGCTGGAGGCGCGGGTCGAGAACCTGCCGCTGTGCACCTATCCGCTGGCCTGGGTCGCCAATCCGCACCTGGACCTGGGGCCGGAGCCGGTGACGCTGGAGCGCATCGCGCGCCTGCCCATCATCACCTATCCGTCCAACAGCGCGCCGTACCGCGTGGTGCGCGACATGCTCACGCGCGCCGGCGTGGCCGCGCCACGCATGTACGGCAGCGCATCCATGTCCATGATGGTGCGCATGACCGAGGACTGCATCGGCACCAGCGTCATCGCGCCGGTGTTCCTGGGCAAGGAACTGGCGCGCGGCGAGCTGCGCATCCTGCGGGTCGAGGCCGATCCGCTGCCCGAGCTGAGTTTTACCGCGAGCTGGGTGCAAGGCCCGGACAGTCATGCGGTGCGCCTGATCGCGCAGATGGCGCAGAAGGTGGCCGCGCAGGCCACCGACGGAACGCCGGCCAGCTAGTCAGGCCGGGCCGGCGGCCCTAGGTGTTTTCCCGTGGACAGGCCTGGCCCAAGCGTGCCGCGCGGCCGTCGCGCGATATTGCCGGCGGGCGGCAAAGCCGCGCCAGCACTGGGTTTGCGGGTAATAAGCCAACCGTCGCGCGCCAGACCAAAGAAATATTTATACCTCGGCATCGCAACATACGATTGGACGCTGCGCGTCCCGGACGGTGCAATGCGGCCACATCGATAACGAGCGCCAGTAAAGGCGGCGCGGGGAAAGCGGGGAAGGGCAGCGGACGGGTTCCGGACGGCGGCGAAGCCAGGCTTCGCCCGGCGCCGGGACCGGGCCGAGGCGGTTCCGGCGGCCCCGCATACAGCCACGGGGCCGGCGCTCGCGATTCGCGTTCCGCATTCGCGGCCGCGCGCAGCCAGGGCCAACGGGGACCCGCGCGCGGCAGACATTCCCGCAGCCAGGAGCTTGATCCATGAAGAAATCCCTCGTATGCGCCGCCATTGCGGCCGGCCTGCTGGCCGGCGCCGCCCACGCCCAGGACCTGCCCAAGACGCAGTTGAAGGTCGTCGGCGGCCTGTCGAACCTGACGGCCTATAACGATTACGAAAAGCCTTTCTGGACCAAGACCATTCCCGAGCTGTCCAAGGGCCAGGTCACGGCCGACATCAAGGGCTTCAATGAAATGGGCCTGAAGGGTCCGGAGCTGCTGCGCCTGATGTCGCAGGGCGTGATCGAGTTCGGCACCGCCACGCTGTCGTACTTCGCCAGCGACAACCCCATCAACGAAGCCATCGACCTGGCCGGCCTGGCGCCGGACGTGCAGACCGCGCGCGCCGTCACCAATGCCTTCGAGCCGGTCTATGCGCGCCTGTACGGCGAGGGCAACAACGTCAAGCTGCTGGGCATTTCCACCTATCCGGCCCAGGTGCTGTTCTGCAACGCCGAAATCAAGGGCCTGGCCGACCTGAAGGGCAAGAAGGTCCGCACCAGCAGCCGTACCACCGCCGAGTTCGTCGAGGCGCTGGGCGGCTCCAGCGTCACCATGGCCTTCGGCGAAGTCGTGCCGGCGCTGCAGAACAAGGTGGTGGATTGCGCCATCACCGGCTCGCTGTCCGGCTATTCGGCCAAGTGGTACGAGGTGTCCACGCACCTGTACGCGCTGCCGATCAACTGGAACCAGCAGATCCACGCCGTCAACCAGAAGGCCTGGGACAAGCTGGATCCGGCCGTGCGCAGCTTCCTGCAAGCCAACGTGAAGACGCTGGTCGACAACATCTGGGACGCCGCCGCGCGCCAGACCCAGGAAGGCTACGACTGCAACACCGGCGCCGCCGCCTGCCCGTATCCGGTCAAGGGCAAGATGGTGCTGGTGCAGCCGTCCGAGGCCGACCGCGCCCTGCTCAAGAAGGTCACGCAGGAAGCCGTGCTGCCCAAGTGGGCCGCGCGCTGCTCGGCCCAGTGCGTCAAGGACTTCAACGCCACCGTCGGCAAGACGCTGGGCGTGACCGCCAGCAAGTGATGTCTCGCAAGTGATGTCGCGCGAGCGACATCCAGCAAGTAACCGGGACCGCGCGCCGCCGCCCCTCGCGGGCGGGGCGGCGCCGGCTCCCGGCGTTTCCAGCCCCGGCGCCCTGCGCCGGGCGACCCCCTCGCGGAGTCAAGACCGATGACCTCTACCGAACACTTCCGCCTGCTCGGCGGGCTGCTGCGCCGCGCCGAAAGCTGCTCGCGCGTGGCCGTCTGGGCGGGCGGGGCGCTGACCATCGCCAGCGTCCTGCTCATTTCCTTCGACGTGCTGGCCCGCAAGTTCCTGGGCTTCACCACGGGCGGCGCCGACGAACTGTCGAGCTACGCCTTCGCCATCAGCACCTCCTGGGCGCTGGCCTTCGCCACGCTGCAACGCGCCAACGTGCGCGTGGACGTGCTCTATCAATTCCTGCCGGTGCGGCTGTCGGCCGTGCTGGACTGGCTGTCGCTGGTGGCGCTGGCGGTCTTCATGGTGTTCCTGACCTACTACGCCTACGACATGGTGCAGACCTCCTGGGCGCAGAAGTCCGCCGCCAACACGCCCCTGGCCACGCCGCTGTGGATTCCGCAGGGCCTGTGGCTGCTGGGCCTGGCCTGGATGTGCCTGACAGTGGCGCTGATGCTGGCGCGCGCCTCGGCCGCGCTGGTCACGGGCGACATCGAGCTGGTCAAGCAGATCTGCGGCGTGCGCTCGGCGCAGGAAGAAGCCGACGAGGAAGCTGCCGCCGGCGAGCGCATGGTCAAGGGAGAAGCCGCATGATCGCCACCGCCCTGATCCTTCTGCTGGTGCTGATCGGCCTGTCCATTCCCGTGGGCGCCGCCCTGGGCGTGCTGGGCCTGACGCTGGATCCGCTGTTTTCCATGCTGCCGCTGTCGCGCGCCATCGGTGAACTGTCGTGGAGCTCGAACAACGAATTCCTGCTGGTGGCGATTCCGCTGTTCATCATGCTGGGCGAGGTGCTGCTGCGCGCCGGGTTCGCCGAGCGCATGTACGGCGCGATGAGCCTGTGGCTGTCGTGGCTGCCGGGCGGGCTGATGCACGCCAACATCGGCGCATCCACGCTGTTCTCGGCCACGTCCGGCTCCAGCGTGGCGACCGCCGCCACGGTGGGCACGGTAGCCATTCCGCAGATCCGCAAGTACGGCTATAACGAGCCGCTGTTCCTGGGCAGCCTGGCCGCCGGCGGCACGCTCGGCATCCTGATCCCGCCGTCGATCAACCTGGTCATCTACGGCGTGCTGACCAATTCGTCGGTGCCCAAGCTGTACCTGGCCGGCATCATTCCGGGCTTCGCCATGGCGGCGCTGTTCATGCTGACGGTCGTGATCGCCTGCGTGGCCAAGCCGTCGTGGGGCGGCAAGAAGATCCAGGCGAGCTGGGGCCAGCGCATGGCCAGCCTGGTCCACCTGGCGCCGCCGCTGGGCATCTTCCTGCTGGTGGTGGGTTCGATCTACGCCGGCCTGGCCACGCCGACCGAGGCCGCCGCGCTAGGCGTGCTGGGCGCGCTGGTGCTGGCTGCCTGGTACCGGCGCCTGACCTGGAACATGTTGCGCGAGGCGGTTGAAGGCACCATGCGGTCCACGGCCATGATCATGCTGATCGTGATCGCCGCCAGCTTCCTGAACTTCGTCATGTCGGCCACCGGCCTGACCGACGCGCTGACCCAGTCCATCACCGGACTGGGCCTGTCGCCGGGCTGGATGCTGCTGATCGTGGTCGTGTTCTACCTGGTGCTGGGCTGCTTCATGGAGACGCTGTCCATGATGATCACGACGATTCCCATCGTCGCGCCGATCATGATCGGCCTGGGCTACGACCCGATCTGGCTGGGCATCGTCATCATCATCCTGGTCGAGGCCGCGCTGATCACGCCGCCCGTGGGTCTGAACCTGTTCGTGGTGCAGAGCCTGCGCAAGAGCGGTTCCATGGGCGCGGTCATCGTCGGCAGCCTGCCGTTCGTGCTGGCCATGGCCGTGATGCTGGCGCTGCTGGCATGGTGGCCGGACCTGGCGCTGTGGCTGCCGCGCGCCTTCGGCTAGGCAGGCGCATTTTCTCTTGACTCTTCCCGGGCGGCGCCCGTGCCGCCCCGGGGTTCCCATCGCCCCGATGCGGGGCAGGCGCCCGCGCGGCGGGCCATCCCACTCATCACTCATTGGCAGGACAGACATGAAAGCCGTATTCCAGATCGAAGGTTCGACCCCTCGCCAGGTCGAAGTCGACTTCAACACCCTGATCGTCGCCGGCTGGGCCGGGCGCGACATGGCCGCCATCGAGCATCACATCGAGGAACTGGCCGCCATCGGCGTGCCGCGTCCCACCAGCGTGCCGCTGTACTACCGCATCGCCGACAACCAGCTGACCCAGGCCGAGACGGTGCAGGCCGTGGGCGGCGATTCGTCGGGCGAGGTCGAGACCTTCGTCTTCGCCGTGGACGGCGAGATGTACGTCAGCATCGCGTCGGACCACACCGACCGCAAGCTGGAGACGTACAGCGTGGCGCTGTCCAAGCAGGTCTGCGTCAAGCCGGTGGCGCGCGCGGCCTGGCCGCTGGCCGAGGTGGCCGGCCACTGGGACGAGCTGGTCATCCGCTCGTACATCGTCGAGAACGGCGAGCGCGTGCTGTACCAGGAAGGCCCGCTGGCCAGCCTGCGCACGCCCCAGGACCTGATCGCGGGTTACACCGGCGGCGCGGCGGTGCTGCCGGAAGGCGCCGGCATGACCTGCGGCACCGTAGGCGCCATCGGCGGCATCCGTCCGGCGGCCGATTTCAGCATGGAACTGTATGACCCGCGTCGCCAGCGCAGCCTGCGGCACCGGTATCATGTCGAGGAACTGCCGGTGGTGGCCTGAGGCCGGCCCGGGCAGTCCCTGACACGTCTGTATTTCTCTCATGCCGCGAGGCGGCGCTTTGGATCGCTATGCCATTGACCTTGAATGAACTGACGACGGCCCTCGAAGAGGGCAGCACCACCTCCGTCCAGCTGACCGAACAGGCGCTGGCGCGCGCCACGGATCCGGCGGGCGAGGGCGCCCGCGCCTATACCCGGCTGTACGCCGAATCGGCGCTGGCACAGGCGCGCGCCTCGGACACGCTGCGCGCGGCCGGGGTAGTCCGCTCGGCGGTGGAGGGCCTGCCCGTCAGCATCAAGGACCTGTTCGACGTCAAGGGAGAAACCACCATGGCCGGCTCGGTGGCGCGCGAAGGCGAGCCTGCCGCCGAACACAATGCCGTGGTGGTGGACCGGCTGATCGCCGCCGGCGCGGTCATCGTCGGCCGTACCAACATGACCGAGTTCGCATATTCGGGCCTGGGCATCAATCCGCATTACGGCACGCCGCTAAATCCCTGGGACCGTGCCACCGGCCGCATTCCCGGCGGCTCCTCGTCGGGCGCGGCGGTATCGGTGGCCGACGGCATGGCCGCCGCCGCCATCGGCTCGGACACCGGCGGCTCGGTGCGGATCCCGGCGGCGCTGTGCGGGCTGACAGGCTTCAAGCCCAGCGCCTGGCGCGTGTCCATGGCCGGCGTGCTGCCGCTGTCGGCCAACCTGGATTCCATCGGCCCCATCGCCGCCAGTGTGCGCTGTTGCGCCGAGCTGGATGCCATCCTGTCGGGCGACAACGAGCCGGCACCCGCGCCGCTGCCGCTGCGCGGCCTGCGGCTGGCAGTGCCGGTCACGCTGGCGCTGGACGCCATGGACAAGCACGTGGCCGACGCCTTCGCGCGCGCGGTGGCGCGGCTGGCCGAGGCCGGCGCGCTGATCGACGAGATCGAGGTGCCGGAATTCGCGGAGCTGGCCGCCATCAATTCGAAGGGCGGTTTCACCGCTGCGGAGGCCTGGGCCTGGCACCGCGATCTGATCGCCCGCGCCGGCAAGCGCTATGACCCGCGCGTGGTGTCCCGCATCATGCGCGGCAAGGACATGAGCGCCGCCGACTACCTGGACCTGCTCGACGCCCGCGAAGCCTGGGTGGCGGGCGTGGACCAGCGCATCGCCGGCTATGACGCGCTGATCCTGCCGACCTCGCCCATCGTCGCGCCCGCGGTGGCGGACCTGGCGGCATCGGACGAGGCCTATTACGCGGCCAACGGCCTGATCCTGCGCAATCCCACGCTGATCAATTTCCTGGATGGCTGCGCCCTGTCGCTGCCGTGCCAGGCGCCCGGCACCGCGCCGGTGGGCCTGATGATCGCCGGCGGCAACGGCGCCGACCGCCGCATCCTGGGCATCGGCCTGTCGGTCGAGGATCTGCTGGCCGTTCGCTGACCGCGAATCACGGCGCGGGCCTTGGGCGCGCGCCGCGCCGGCGCTAAGATGGCGGCTGTACCAGCCGGGGTCCGGACCCGATGATCGACCTGCGCAACATCGAGACGTTTTTCTGGGTGGCCACGCTGGGCGGCTTTCGCGCCGCCGCGGAGAAGCTCAGCGCCACCCAGCCCGCGATTTCCCAGCGCATCGCCTCGCTCGAATCGGACCTGGGCGTGCGCCTGTTCGACCGCGACGTGCGCGGCATCAAGCTCACCGCCAAGGGACGCGAACTGCTGTCCCACGCCGAGCGCATGCTGCAGATGCGGCGCGACATGCAGGAGGCCGCGCGCGCCAAGAGCGTGATGAGCGGCATGCTCAGGCTGGGCGTGTCCGAAACCATCGTCCATACCTGGCTGCCCAGGCTCATGGAGCACCTGCATGACGCCTATCCCGGGCTGATGGTGGAGATCCAGGTCGACACGACCACGGTGCTCAAGGCGCAGCTGGCCTCGCGCCAGATCGACCTGGCCTTCCTGCTCGGACCGATGGAAGAGCCCAGGGTCGAGAACCTGTACCTGTGCAACTACCCGCTCAGCTGGGTGGCCAGCCCCAAGCTCAAGGTCGGCCGCCAGCCGATCTCGCTCAAGCGCCTGGCCGAGTGGCCGGTGATCACGTATCCCTCCACCACCGATCCGCACCGCGCGGCGCGGCAGATGCTGCTGCAGGCCGGCGTGGAGTCGCCGCGCATGTATGGCAGCTCGGCGCTGAGCGTGATCGTGCGCATGGCGCTGGACGGCATCGGCACGGCGCTGATCGCGCCGGTGATCCTGCGCCGCGAGCTGGCGCAGGGCGAGCTGCGGATCCTGGACGTGAAGGATGGCGAGGTGCCGCCGCTGCACTACACCGCCTGCTGGATGCAAGGGCCGGACAGCCAGGTGCCACGCACCGTGGCCGAGGCCGCGCAGCAGATTGCGCGCGATGAAGCGCAGCGCCATCCGGCATAACCCTGATAAGGATTTCTGATCGGGGTCTATCGCAACATGTGATTAGACGGCCGTGGCAAGTTCCGGTGCAATGCTCCCCATACCAGACAAGATTCAAGGGGATCAACATGAACGCAATCACCGTAGCGCGCGACAGCGTCGCGCTGGCCCGCCAGGCGCGGCTCGACGCCCGCAGCGGCCGGCTCACCGGCCCCACCGCCAACCTGGCGCCCGGCCATGTACAGGCCAATCTGGCGATCCTGCCGCGCGCGCTGGCCGCCGACTTCCTGCATTTCTGCCAGCGCAATCCCAAGCCTTGTCCCTTGCTGGCCATGTCCGAGCCGGGCGATCCCTCGCTGCCGGAACTGGGGCAGGACATCGACATCCGCAGCGACATCCCGCGCTATCGCGTCTGGAAGCATGGCGAGCTGGTGGCCGAGCCCACCGATGTGCGCGACTGGTGGCGCGACGACCTGGTGTCCTTCCTGATCGGCTGCTCCTTCTCGTTCGAGGAAGCCATGCTGGACAACGGCCTGCCCGTGCGCCACATCCAGCAGGGCTGCAACGTGCCCATGTACCGGACCAATGTGCCCACGCATCGGGCGGGCGTGTTCGGCGGCCCGCTGGTCGTGTCCATGCGCCCGCTGAAAGCGGCGGACGCGATCCGCGCCATCCAGGTCACGTCGCGCTTTCCGTCGGTGCACGGGGCGCCGGTGCACCTGGGTGATCCGTCCCTGATCGGTATCGCAGACATAGCCAAACCCGACTACGGCGACGCGGTCGAGATCCTGCCAGACGAGATTCCCGTGTTCTGGGCCTGCGGCGTCACGCCGCAGTCGGTGGTGGCTGCCGTCAAGCCGGAATTCTGCATCACCCACGCGCCGGGCCACATGCTGGTCACGGATCTGGTCAACAGCCAGATGGCGATACTTTGATATCTGAGCATAAGCCCCGCTAGCCAGCGGCGGCCTTAAGCGCTATTTTTGTTTTGCCTCCATAACGATCCATCACAGGACAAGGGGAAAAGGCGACAACGAACGAGTGCCGGCATCTTCCGCGATCGCGGAGGAGGGCGTCTTGCCGCCGGACGAAACGTAACCAGGCGGGGCGTCCGGCCCCGCGCAAGTTCAGCCATCAGGCTTATTCCGGGAGTTCAGTAATGAAGATGAAGCTCATTGCGGGTGTGGTCGCAAGTCTGGCCCTGTTGTCCGCCGTGCCGGCCTCGGCGCAGCAGAAGACCGTGCGCATCGGCGCGATCTATCCGCTGTCCGGCGCGCTGGCGTCCACCGGCGCCGAGATCAAGGCTGCGGTCGAGCTGGCCGTGGAGATCGTCAATAATCCGCATCCCGAACTGGAAGGCATTCCGCTGGCTGCCGGCAGCGGCCTGCCGGCATTGGGCGGGGCCAAGATCGAAGTGGTGTTCGGCGATTCCCAGGGCAAGCCGGAAGTCGGGCTGGCCGACGCCCAGCGCCTGATCGACCAGGAAAAGGTGGTGGCCCTGACCGGCGCCTATCAGTCCGCCGTGACCAAGACCGCCAGCCGCATCGCCGAGCAGCGCGGCATTCCCTACCTGAACGGCGAGTCCAGCAGTCCGGACCTGACCGAGCGCGGCTACAAGTGGTTCTTCCGCACCTCGCCCAACGATGACACTTTCATCGAGAACATGATGCAGTTCCTGGACGGCGTGAAGGCCGTCCCGACCACCAAGATCGCCGTGGTGTACGAGAACACCGATTTCGGCGTGAACACCTATAAGGCGGTCGAGAAGTTCGCCAAGCAGTACAAGCGCGAGGTCGTGGCCAATATCGCCTACAGCGCCGGTTCGGCCTCGGTCACGGCCGAGGTGCAGAAGCTGTCGGCGGCCAAGCCCGATGTGGCGATCTTCGCCAGCTATACGTCCGACGCCATGCTGTTCGTGCGCACCATGCGCGAGAGCAAGTACGCGCCGCCGGTGCTGCTGGCCAACGACGCCGGCTTCATCGATTCGCGCTTCGTGCAGGAAGTCGGGCCGCAGGTGCAGGGCGTGCTGTCGCGCGATGTCTGGGGCAACGACGTGGCCGCGGCCAAGGCGGGGCTCAAGAAGATCAACGACATGTACAAGGCCAAGACCGGCAAGGACCTGAACGGCAACAACGCGCGCTCCATGCAGGGCGTGCTGGTGCTGGCCGATGCCATCAACCGGGCCGGCTCCACCGATCCCGAGGCGATCCGCAAGGCGCTGGCCGCGACCGACCTGGGCGAATCGCAGGTGGCCATGCCCTGGGACGGCGTGAAGTTCGACGCCAAGGGGCAGAACACCAAGGGCGCCGGCCTGATCCTGGAGCTGAAGGGTGCCGGCTACCAGACCGTGTGGCCGGACAAGTACCGCACGGACAAGAGCCTGCCCACGCTGCCGTTCAGCTGGAAATAAGCCGCATCACTTGAAAGCAGTGGCGGGCCGTGGCGCCCGCCGCAGGAGTCCCTCATGTTCGAAGCTCTCTCGGCAGGCCTGTTCAACGGCCTGATCTATGCCGCGGTGGCGGTGGGGTTGGCGCTGATCTGGGGCATCACCGACGTCATCAATTTCGCCCACGGCGAATTCCTGATGCTTGGCATGTATGCCGCCTATTGGCTGTTCACCCTTGGCCATATCGATCCCACGATGTCCGCGCCGTTGGTCGCCATCGCGCTGGCCTTCGTCGGCTTCATGACCTACGCGCTCATCATCCGGCGGCTGCAGAAGGGGCCGGCCATGGCCATCATCCTGGCCACCTTCGGCCTGGGCCTGGTGCTGCGCCAGCTGGCCTTCATCGCCTTCAGCCCCGACTACCGCAGCCTGCCCGACACGCTGGTGTCCGGCAGCGTGTCGCTGGCCGGCGTCTCGCTGGGCCGTCCGCAGGTCATCACCGGGCTGGTGGCGCTGCTGCTGGTCGCCGTGCTGTTCATCCTCGTCTATCGCACGCGCTGGGGCCACGCCCTGCAGGCGGTGGCGGAAGACCGCCAGGTGGCGGCGCTGGTCGGCATCTCGCCCGACCGCGTCAATGCCCAGGTCTGGATGCTAGGCAGCGCCGCGGTCGGCGTGGCGGGCGCGCTGCTGACCACGTTCTTCTATGTGTTTCCCTCGGTGGGCACGGTGTTCGGCCTGCTGGCCTTCGTGGCGGTGTGCATGGGCGGGTTCGGCTCCCTGCCGGGCGCGTTCATCGCCGGCATCCTGATCGGGATCATCGAGGCCATGACGGGCTACTTCGTCGCGCCGGCCTTGAAGACGGTGAGCGTGTTCATCCTGTTCATCCTGGTTCTCTGGTATCGGCCCAAGGGCCTGTTCGGACGGTGGTGAGATGGCGATGAACAAACCTGCTGATATTTCCAAATCGCCGAAATGGCCCTTGGCGGTAGCCGCGCTGCTGGCGGTTGGCCTGGCCCTGGTGCCCGCCGTGGTCACCGATTCCTTCACGCTGCAGGTGCTGCTGCTGGCGATCATGTTCGGCGCGCTGGGCGCGTGCTGGAACCTGGTCGGCGGCTTCCTGGGGCGGATCTCCTTCGGCCATGCCGTGTTCGTGGGCGTGGGCGGCTATACCACCTTGCTGCTGCTGCATCACCTGAAGCTCACGCCGCTGCTGGGCATCCCGCTGGGCGGGCTGATCAGCGCGGGCCTGGCCTGGCTGGTGGGCGGGCCGACGCTGCGGCTGTCGGGCCACTACTTCGCCATGGCCACCATCGCGCTGCTCCAGATCGGCCTGTTGCTGATGATCAACTGGGACTGGGCGGGCGGCGCCGTGGGGCTGGAGGCTCCGATCGGCGACGCGGCCTGGATGCTGCTGTTCCGCAGCAAGGTGCCGTACTACTGGATCGCCGTGGGCCTGGCTTTCCTGACGTTCTGCGCCACGTACTTCCTGGTGCATTCGAAGACCGGCTTCTACTGGCGCGCCATCAACGGCGACGAGGCCGCCGCGCGCAGCCTGGGCGTGGCCGCCGACCGCTACAAGATGCTGGCCTTCGTGCTGTCGGCCGGCATGACGGGCGTCTGGGGCGGCTTCTTCGCCATGTACGTGGGCTTCATCGATCCGGAGTCCATGTTCAGCCTGACCATGTCGGTGCAGGTGGTGCTGGTGACGATCCTGGGCGGCGTGGGCACGCTGCTGGGGCCCTGGCTGGGCGCGGCGGTGCTGCTGCCGCTGTCGGAAGGCACGCGGGTGCTGTGGGGCAGCTCGGGCTTGGGCCTGGATCTGCTGATTTTCGGGCTGGCCATTCTGCTGGTCACCATGTTCCTGCCCGGTGGCCTGATTACGTTGAGGAAGCGCCATGGCTCTGCTGGACGTTGAGAATCTGACCAAGCGCTTCGGCGGGCTGGTGGCCAACAAGGACATCTCGCTGTCGGTGCAGGCCGGCGAGATCGTCGCCATCATCGGGCCGAACGGCGCGGGCAAGAGCACCTTGTTCAACGGCCTGGTCGGCCACCACGAGCCCACCTCGGGCAAGGTGGTGTTCGATGGCCAGTCCATGGTCGGCAAGCGCCCCGAGCAGGTGGCGGCGATGGGCCTGGTGCGCACGTACCAGATCCCGCGCAGCTTCGGCCAGATGACGGTGCTGGAGAATGCCATGGTGGGCGCCTTGCTGCGCCATCCCAGGTTGCCGGACGCGCGCCGCGAATCCATGAAGGTGCTGGAGCAGGTGGGGCTGGCGGACCGCGCCGGCGTCAGGGCCGCCGAGCTGAACGTGGCCGGCCAGAAGCGCGTGGAGCTGGCGCGGGCGCTGGCCACCGAGCCGCGCATGCTGCTGCTGGACGAGGTCGCCGGCGGCCTGAATCCGGCCGAGGCCATCGCGCTGGCCGAGATCCTGCGCGGCATCCACGCGGCGGGAGTCACGCTGATCATCGTCGAGCACGTGCTGGAGGTCGTGATGCGGCTGGCGCAGCGCGTGCTGGTGCTGAATTTCGGACAGATGATCGCCCAGGGCGCGCCGCAGGATATCGTGCGCGACCCGGCCGTCATCGAAGCCTATCTGGGGAGGAAGCACCGTGCATGAGGCGATGCTGAAGATCGAGAACCTGAGCGTGTCCTATGGCGGCGTGCAGGCGGTGCGGGATATTTCCCTGGAGGTGCGCCCCGGCGAGATCGCGGCGCTGCTTGGCGCCAACGGCGCCGGCAAGTCCAGCACGCTGCTGGCCACCGTGGGCTCGGTCAAGCCCAAGGCCGGCCGCGTCATCTTCGAAGGTCGGGACATCACGGGCACGCCGCCCGACCGGCTGGTGACGCAGGGGATCGCCATGATTCCCGAGGGCGCGCGCGTGTTCGCGCGCCAGCCGGTGGAGCAGAACCTGCGGCTGGGCGCGTACACGGTGCGCGACGAACGGGTCTATCGCGAGCGGCTGGAGCAGGTCTATGGCCTGTTTCCGCGTCTGAAGGAACGGCGCGAGCAGCTGGCCGGCACCATGTCGGGCGGCGAGCGCCAGATGCTGGCCATCGGCCGCGCGCTGATGAGCGGCCCCAGGCTGCTGCTGATCGACGAGCCCAGCCTGGGCCTGTCGCCGCTGCTGGTCGAGCAGGTGTTCGATGCGCTGGCCGCGCTCAACCGCGACCATGGCCTGTCGGTGCTGCTGGTCGAGCAGAACATGACGCAGGCGCTGGAGGTGGCGGCGCGCGCCTACGTGATGCAGAGCGGGCGGGTGGCGCTGTCCGGTTCGGCGGCGGAGCTGGCGGCGTCGGACGAGGTGCGCAAGGCGTATCTGGGCATGTGAGGACGGGGCGGCGCGAGCCGCCTTACGGTCCTGCTTCCCGCTCATCGGGCGCGTGGCGGGACGGCGTCAGGGCAAAGAAAAACCCCACCGCGCGAGCGGTGGGGTTTTCTTCTTCATGCGGCCGGGGGCGGGCCTTGAATCGTGGTTGACGATCAGAAGATGTGGCGGATGCCGAGGCCGCCGCCGACCTGGCTGGTGCGGCCGGAGATATCACCGGTGGAGGCGTCGCGGACCTTGTTGTAGTCCACGGTGCCGTACACCTGGGTGCGCTTGGACAGCGCGTACTCGGCAACGGCGATCAAGGCGTAGCGCTTGCCCTTGTCGCCGTCGACTACGACGTTCTTGGCCTGGTCATAGTAGGCGGCGCCGGTGATGGTCCAGCGCGGAGTGGCCTGCCAGCTGGCGCCCAGGAAGTAGCCATTGTCCTTGCGATCCAGGGTGCTGGCTGGGTCCACAGCGCGGCCCATGACGCCGTTGGTCCAGTTCGTCTGGTCCTTGCCGTTGAAATAGCCGGCGAAGACCTTGACGACTTCGAACTGATACGAGGCGCTGAGGTTCCACACCTGCTGACGCTTGTCCGAGTCGTTGGCCTCGAAAGTCTTCTGGAAGGCTCCACCCAGACCGAGCTGGCCGATCGTGTAGCGCAGGCTGATGCCCATTTGCTGGCCAGCCTTGCGGTCCGACCACTTGTCGCCATTGGACCATTGGCCAATCACAGCCAGGTCTCCGAGAGTGTTCGCATAGCGGAAAGCATTATCCGCGCGGACGCGACCCATTGCAGCGGGCAGCCACGAGTTCTCCGCGTAGTTACCGACCGTCAGCGGATCGAAGTAGTCCGCCATCAGGTCCTGGATCACGGTGTTCTGCAGGCCCATCGTGAGCGCGCCGATCTTGCCACCGTCCAGGCCGACGTAGGCCAGGCGGTTGAAGGTCTTGCTGGAATTGGTGGACTTGCCGTTCTGCACATCGAAGCCTTGCTCCAGGCGGAAGAAGGCGCGGTTGCCGTCGCCCAGGTCTTCCGAGCCACGCAGGCCCCAGCGGCTGTTGGAAATGGCGCCGTTGGACATCGAGAGGCGGCTGCCGTCGGCGCCGGTTACGCCGTCGCTGGTATTGACGTAGCGGATGCTGACGTCGGCGATACCGTACAGGGTCACGCTGGTTTCGGCGGCGGCGGTGCCGGCAGCCAGGCCCAGGCCTGCGGCGGCGAGAGTGAGGGTGATGCGTTTCACGAAGACTTCTCCTTTGTCATTTCTGTTATTAGAGCGCCGTGCTTGTGGCTCGGCATGTTGCGTCTGGCTGATCGTCAGGCGCTGGGCCCATGCACCGACGCTGGGATGAGCGCGGGTCCGGAGCAGGGGTCCAAGGGGCTTGAACGCGCCATCGTGATGCAACCTCTAGCGCCCTGGAATTCTAAAAAGGTTACGAACGGTATGGGCGGATTAATCTTTTCGCGTTTTCGCTGGGTTTACAGGATTTGAAAAAGTGACATTACGCGGACAATCACGTAATTGTTCAAAAAAAACCCTGCAGCTAGTGCAGGGTTTTTAAGCGATCGCGTATCAGAGCGACATGTGCTGGGGCAGCCACGTCGCTATGCCGGGCAGCACGTACAGCAGCAGCACGGCCAGGATCATCAGGAAGAACATCGGCAGCGAGGCGCGCGCGATATAGGGCAGCTCGCGTCCGCTCATGCCCGACAGCACGAACAGGTTGAAACCCACCGGCGGCGTGATCTGTGCCATTTCCACCACGAAAACGATGAAGATGCCGAACCAGATCAGGTCGATGCCGGCCGCCTGCACCGTGGGCAGCAGCACGCCCATGGTCAGCACCACGATGGAGATGCCGTCCAGGAAGCAGCCCAGGATGATGAAGAACACCATCAGCGCCATGATCAGCCCGAACTGCGACAGGCCCAGTCCGCCGATCCATTCGGCCAGCGCGCGCGGCAGGCCGATGTAGCCCATGGCCAGCGTGAGGAACTGCGCGCCCGCCAGGATCAGCGCGATCATGCAGTACAGCCGGGTGGCGCCCAGCAGCGATTGCATGAACGAGGACCGATTCAGCGAGCCCTGCAACGCCGACAGGATCAGCGCGCCGACCACGCCCACGGCCGCCGCCTCGGTGGCGGTGGCGATGCCGCTGTAGATGGAGCCCAGCACCGCGCCGATCAGCAGCATGACCGGAATCAGGTGGCGCGAACGCGACAGCTTCTCGCGGAACGTCAGCCCCGGATCGGCCGCCGGCACCTCGCCGGGATTGCGGATCGCCCACCAGGCGATGTAGCCCATGAACAACAGCGCCAGCAGGATGCCCGGCACGATGCCGGCGATGAACAGCTTGGCGATGGACACGTCCGCCGCCACGCCGTAGACGATCATGATGATCGAGGGCGGGATCAGGAGGCCCAGCGTGCCGGCGCCCGACAGCGTGCCCAGGATCTTGGATTCCGGGTAGCCGCGGCGCGTGAGTTCGGGAATGGTCATCTTGCCGACGGTGGCGCAGGTGGCCGCCGACGAGCCCGAGACCGCCGCGAAGATCGCGCAGCCGATCACGTTGGTGTGCAGCAGCCGGCCGGGCAGCCGGTTCAGCCAGGGCGCGAGGCCCTTGAACAGGTCTTCCGACAGGCGGGTGCGGAACAGGATCTCGCCCATCCACAGGAACAGGGGCAGGGCGGTGAGGGTCCAGCTGGACGCGGCGCCCCAGATCGTGACGGCCATGGCGTCGCCGGCTGGGCGGCTGGAGAAGATCTCCATGCCGATCCAGGCGGTGCCGGCCAGGGTCAGGCCGACCCAGACGCCGCAGCCCAGCAGCGCGAAGATCGAGACGACCAGCAGGGTGATGACGAGGAGTTCATTCATGGGTTTGCTGCGAAGTAGCGGCGGCGATGCCGCGCGAGCGCCGGACCAGCTCGTCGAGCAGGGCGACCAGGAACAGGACCGTGCCCACGGCCATGCTGATCTGGGGAATCCAGAGCGGCGTGGCGTCGTTGGACGTGGAGACGTCGTTGAATTGCCAGGAGTCGTAGGTCAGCTTGATGCTGAAGAACGCGAACGCGGCGGCCAGCAGGCCGCCCACGGCCAGCGCGAAGATGTCCAGGCGGCGACTGCCGGCGGGCGACAGCGAGTTCAAAAGCAGCGTGACGCGGATGTGCTCGCCGTGCTTGAAGGTGCTGGCCAGCGCCAGGAAGCCGGCCGCGGCCATGAAGTAGCCGGCATAGGCGTCCGTGCCGGGGATGTTCAGGCTGAGCTGGCGCGCGATGATGGCGGCCAGCACCGAGACCAGCACGCCGACGGTGCACAGGCCGGCCAGCAGGCCGGCCGCGCCGTAGAGAGTATCCAGAAAGCGGCGCATGGCGATATCACTGCTTCCGGTAGCCGTCGATCATGGCCTGGCCGTCGGCGCCGGCCTTCTTGAGCCAGTCGTCCAGCATGCGCTTGCCGATCACGGACAGGCCTTCCTTCAGCTCGACCGTGGGCTTGACGGTTTCCATGCCGTTCTTGGCCAGCTCTTCCTGGTACCACTTGTTCTTTTCCTGCGACAGCTTCCAGCCGCGTTCCTCGGCCTGCGCGCCGGCCTTCTTCAGCGCGTCCTGCGTGGCGGGATCGAGCGCGTCGAACGCCTTCTTGTTGACGATGACCGCGTTCTTTGGCAGCCAGGCCTGGGTGTCGTAGAACTTCTTGATGTACTCGTAGGTCTTGGTGTCGTAGCCGGTGGACGCCGAGGACATGTACGAATCGATCACGCCGGTGGCCATGGCCTGGGCCAGTTCGGCCTGCTGCACCGTGACCGGCTGGGCGCCGACCAGTTCGGCGATCTTGGCCGTCACCGGGCTGTAGGCGCGCCACTTCAGGCCCTTCATGTCGGAGATCTGCTTGATGTCCTTGTTGGCGAAGATGCCCTGGGGCGGCCAGGCCACCGCGTACAGCAGCGTCATGCCTTGCGAGTTGAGCTTCTTTTCCAGGAACGGCTTCTGCGCCTGGTAGAGCTTGAACGAGGCGTCGTAGCCGGTGGCCAGGAAGGGCAGGCCGTCCAGCTCGTACAGCGGGTCTTCGTTGGCGAAGTTGGTCAAGAGGATCTCGCCGATCTGGGCCTGGTTGCCTTGCACCGCGCGCTTGATCTCGGGCGCCTTGTACAGCGAGGCGTTGTTGTGCAGCGTGATCTTCAGCTTGCCGCCCGACAGGCTATCCACGTCCTTGACGAAGTTGGTCAGGTTCTCGACGTGGAAGTTGCTCGCCGGGTAGGCGCTGGGCAGGTCCCACTTGGTCTGGGCCTGCGCGCCCGCGCTGAATGCCAGGACGATGCTGCCGGCCAGCAGCGAGATTTTCTTGTGCATGGGGTGGTCCTTCTGTGCGGTGATATAGACGGGGCGGAGCCCGGTAGACATGGCGGAAAAGAGCCGGGCGCAGATGACGCGCCGCTGAAAAGCGCAATCATTCTATGTTGCCGGCCGGTCACGGCGAGCAGGCAAATGTTGAATTTACGGGTTATTCCTAGGCGTTGCGGCGCGCGCCCGCGCATGAATCCAACACATGGTCCGCCATGCGCGGCCGACATCGCGCGTGCTTGCGGTCCCGGCAAAGTGTCCGGCGCGCGTGGCATGCATGCGATTGGCATCGAAGCTTGCTTGCCAAGTGAATAAAATTCCAGCATCCGCTATGCCATACAGGGGCCTGGAGTGAACTTCGTTTTTCGCCGTGATGAATTGCTGGTCGTGGAAGAGACCGGCGTATTGCCCGACGCGCAGGTGTGCGCGGGTCTGGGCCTGCCGCCGCAGGCGCTGCAACCTGTATGGCTGGATCCCGGCGCGCCGCAGCGCGCCGCGCACGTGGAGCCCGGTATCGAAGCGCCGCAAGGCTACGCGTTCCGCAAGCTGCGCGGCCTGTTCGGCGTGCTGGACGACCACGGCATGGCCCAGGCCGGACGCGCCTACCAGATCGCCGAATGGGCGCGCACGCACCGCTATTGCGGCGCCTGCGGCACGCCGGCGGAGCGCGTGGCGGGCGAGTTCTGCCTGCGCTGCCCGGCCTGTGGCCATAGCGCCTATCCGCGCATCTCGCCGGCCATGATGGTGTTGGTGCGGCATGGCGACGGCATCCTGCTGGCGCGGCATGCCGGGCGCATCTCGGCGATCTATACCGCGCTGGCCGGCTTCGTCGAGCCGGGCGAGAGCATCGAGCAGACCGTGCACCGCGAGGTCTACGAGGAAGTGGGCCTGAAGGTCGGCAACCTGCGCTACTTCGGCAGCCAGTCCTGGCCTTTCCCGAATTCGCTGATGATCGCCTATACGGCCGACTACGTGTCCGGCGAGATCCGCGTGCAGGAGGACGAGATCCTCGAGGCGCGCTGGTTCGGTCCCGGCGATCCCATGCCCGAGATCGCGGGGCGCGTGTCCATCGCGGGCGCGCTGATCCGCGCCCACATGCCGCAGGGCTGGGCCGGCTAGTCGCAAGACGGCATTTTTTCTAGGGGTATTCCCTTGAAAGGGGCGTTTCCGCTCGCACCCTAGTTATTTTTTATTGATGAAATGTAGATAAATTATTAGTATTTTGAGGACATGAACTCCGCCAGCCAGCCATGACCTCAACCTTGATCGCCGCCTCCGCCCATCTGGCTGGGGGCAGTTCGCCCGATCTGTCCGAAGTCGAATTCGGCCTGATGATCGCCGGCCACGCGTTCGACCGATGGATCGTGCGCTGCATGGCGGCGGCCGGGCTGCCGGACCTGACGCGCACCGACGTGATGGTCTTTCACCACGTGTATCACCGGCAGCGGCCGAAGAAGCTGGCCGATATCTGCTTCACGCTCAACGTCGAGGACACGCACATCGTCAGCTACGCGCTGAAGAAGCTCGAGCGCCTGGGCATGGTGCAGGGCGAGCGCGCCAGCAAGGAAGTGTTCTACAGCGTCACCAAGGAAGGTTCGACGGTGCTCAAGCGCTATGCGGAAATCCGCGAGCAGTGCCTGACCTCCGGCCTGAACGGCCCGGGCGGCGGCGGGCTGGAGTTCAGTCGCCAGCTCGCGCACACGCTGCGCGCGCTGTCCGGCCTGTACGACCAGGCCGCGCGCGCCGCGACTTCCCTCTGATCCCGACCCACCCGAATACGGCGCGGAGCCCGCTCCGCCGCCAGCAGCATCCGTCGGCACCGCGCCACGGCAATTTTTCTGTTTTCAAGGACTACCTGATCATGAAGTGGCAATTCTGGATTGACCGTGGGGGCACGTTCACCGACATCGTGGCGCGTCGTCCCGACGGCAGCACCACGACCGCGAAGATGCTGTCGGAAAACCCCGAGCAGTACCGCGACGCCGCCGTGGCGGGCATCCGTAAGCTGCTGGGCATCGCGCCGGGCCAGCCCGTGCCGACCGAGCAGGTCGAGTGCGTGAAGATGGGCACCACGGTGGCCACCAACGCGCTGCTGGAGCGCAAGGGCGAGCGCACGCTGCTGGTGACCACCAAGGGTTTCCGCGACGGGCTGCGCATCGCCTACCAGAACCGTCCGCGCCTGTTCGACCGCAACGTCGTGCTGCCGGAAATGCTCTATGAGTCCGTGGTCGAGGCCGACGAGCGCATGGACGCCGAGGGCAAGCTGGTGCGCGGGCTGGACGAGGACGGACTGCGCGCTGCGATGCGCGCCGCCCATGACAGCGGCATCCGCGCGGTCGCCATCGTGTTCATGCACGCCTGGAAGGCGCCCGAGCACGAGCAGCGCGCCGCCCGCATCGCCCGCGAGCTGGGCTTCACGCAGGTATCGGCCTCGCACGAGGTCAGCCCGCTGATCAAGTACGTGTCGCGCGGCGACACCACCGTGGTGGACGCCTATCTGTCGCCCATCCTCAAGCGCTACGTCGACCAGGTGGCCGGCGAGCTGCCCGGCATCCGCCTGATGTTCATGCAGTCCAGCGGCGGCCTGACCGACGCGCACCGCTTCCGTGGCAAGGACGCCATCCTGTCCGGCCCGGCCGGCGGCATCGTCGGCATGGTGCGCACCAGCGAACAGGCCGGCTTCCCCAAGGTGATCGGCTTCGACATGGGCGGCACGTCCACCGACGTGTCGCACTACGCCGGCGAATTCGAGCGCGAGTTCGAGACCCAGGTGGCCGGCGTGCGCATGCGCGCGCCCATGATGAGCATCCACACGGTGGCGGCCGGCGGCGGCTCCATCCTGCATTTCGATGGCGCGCGCCTGCGCGTCGGCCCCGATTCGGCCGGCGCCAATCCCGGCCCCGCCTGCTATCGCCGTGGCGGTCCACTGGCGGTGACCGACTGCAACGTGCTGCTGGGCAAGATCCAGCCCGACTTCTTCCCCAAGGTGTTCGGCCCCGAGGCCAATGAGCCGTTGGACCGCGATGCCGTGGTGGCGCGCTTCACGGCCATGGCCGACGAGGTGCGCGCGGCCACCGGGCGCGAGATGACGCCCGAGCAGTTGGCCGAAGGTTTCCTGGAAATCGCCGTCGGCAACATGGCCGAGGCCATCAAGCGCATTTCGGTGCAGCGCGGCCACGACGTGACCGAGTACGCGCTGACCACGTTCGGCGGCGCCGGCGGGCAACATGCCTGCCTGGTGGCCGACGCCCTGGGCATGACCACGGTCTTCGCGCACCCGCTGGGCGGCGTGCTGTCGGCCTATGGCATGGGCCTGGCCGACCAGACCGACATGCGCCAGAAAACCGTCGAGCAGGTGCTGGACGCGGCGCTGATGCAGGCGCTCGCCGGCGAGCTGGACGAGTTGGCGGGCCAGGCGGTAGGCGAACTGCGGCGCCAGCACGTGGCCGAGTCCGACATTTCCGTGCAGCGCCGCCTGCACCTGAAGTACCAGGGCACCGACACCTCGCTCGAAGTGCCGTTCGCCACGCTGGAGCAGGCGCGCCAGGATTTCGAGGCGGCCTATCGCCTGCGCTACTCCTTCCTGATGCCCGACCGGGCGCTGGTGGTCGAGACCATCTCGGTCGAGGCCACCGGCGGCGGCGAGCGCGTGGACGGCGCCTCGGTCGCGCAGACCCGCGACGCCGCGCTGGCACCCAGCCGCCAGGTCCGCATGTACAGCGGCGGCGCCTGGCGCGACGTGCCGCTCTATGTGCGCGAGGCGCTGGCGGGCGGCGACAAGGTCGCCGGCCCGGCCATCATCTCCGAGCCGAACCAGACCACGGTCGTCGAAGCCGGCTGGCAGGCCGAGCTGACCGGGCAGGACAACATCGTGCTGCGCCGCGTCGAGGCGCGTCCCGAGCGCCGCGCCATCGGCACCCAGGCCGATCCGGTCATGCTTGAGGTCTTCAACAATCTCTTCATGTCCATCGCCGAGCAGATGGGCTACCGCCTGCAGAACACCGCGTACTCGGTGAACATCAAGGAACGCCTGGACTTCTCCTGCGCGATCTTCGACGCCCAGGCCCGCCTGATCGCCAACGCGCCCCACATGCCCGTGCACCTGGGTTCGATGGGCGAGTCGGTGCGCACCGTGATGAACGCCAACCGTGGCCGCATGATGCCGGGCGACGCGTATGTAGTGAACGATCCCTACCACGGCGGCACGCACCTGCCCGACGTGACGGTCATCACCCCGGTGTTCGACCGGGGCGGCAAGGAAATCCTGTTCTACGTCGGCTCTCGGGGCCACCACGCCGACATCGGCGGGACCACGCCGGGCTCGATGCCGCCGGATTCGCGCACGGTCGAGGACGAGGGCGTGCTCTTCACCAATTTCCAATTGGTCAAGAACGGCGAGCTGCGCGAGCAGGCTGCCCGCGACATCCTCGGCTCGGGCCGCTGGCCGGCGCGCAATCCGGACCAGAACATCGCCGACATGCGCGCGCAGATCGCCGCCAACGAAAAGGGCGTGCAGGAATTGCTGCGCATGTGCGATCACTTCGGCCTGGACGTGGTGCGCGCCTACATGGGGCACGTGCAGGACAACGCCGAGGAAGCGGTGCGCCGCGTGATCTCGGTGCTGAAGAACGGCCGCTATGAGTACCCGCTGGACAACGGCGCGGTGATCAAGGTGGAAGTGCGGGTGGACAATGCGGCGCGCAGCGCCGTGGTGGACTTCACCGGCACCTCGCCGCAGCTGGACAACAACTTCAACGCGCCGGGCGCCATCGCCGTGGCCGCGGTGCTGTATGTGTTCCGCACCCTGGTCAACGACGACATCCCGTTGAACGACGGCTGCCTGGTGCCGCTGTCCATCGTGCTGCCGGAAGGCTCCATGCTGCGGCCCAACTCGCCGGCCTCGGTGGTGGCGGGCAACGTGGAAACGTCCATGTGCATCGTCAACGCGCTGTACGGCGCGCTGGGCGTGCTGGCCTCCAGCCAGGGCACGATGAACAACTTCACCTTCGGCAACGCGCGCCACCAGTACTACGAGACCATCTCGGGCGGCACCGGAGCTGGTCCGGTCCGCATCGACGCGGCCGGTCCTCGGGACGAGGGTTTCGCCGGCACCTCGGTGGTGCAGGCGCACATGACCAACTCGCGCCTGACCGATCCGGAAGTGCTGGAGTTCCGTTTCCCGGTACGCCTGGAGTCGTACGAGATCCGTCACGGCTCGGGCGGCGGCGGGCGCTATCCGGGCGGCGACGGCGGCGTGCGCCGCATGCGCTTCCTGGAAGACATGACGGCCGCGATCCTGTCGAACAACCGCCTGCACGCGCCGTTCGGCCTGTCGGGCGGCCAGCCGGGCGCCATGGGCCGCAACTATGTCGAGCGGGCCGACGGCACGGTGCAGCCGCTGGGTCCGCAGGACAGCGCCCAGCTGCGCCCGGGCGATGTGTTCGTGGTGGAAACGCCGGGAGGCGGCGGCTACGGCGCGCTGTAGGCGCTGGGCGGCAGCCTCGGGCGCCGCTCGCGGGAAGCGTCAGGCT
>NZ_JCBANG010000043.1:0-52296 GCF_059760905.1 Achromobacter sp. 1011811831 | reverse complement strand
CCCCGCGCGCCAGGAAGTGGGTAGAAAGCGCCCCCCGCCCCCGGGCCCCCCGCCCCCGCCCCGCGCGCCCGCCCCTCCCCCGCCACATCGCGGCCGGCGGCCACGCGCACATCGCGCGCCGCCTGCATCGTGCCACTGGGCGTGATCTTGACGTCGCCCGCCGCGCTGACTTCCAGGTTGCCCGTCAAGGCGACCAGGTTGCCGCCCACGTTCACGCCCACGCCAGCCTCGGTGCCGACCAGGCGGATGCTATTGGCATACATGCCGCCCAGCGCCGCCGTGTCCAGCGCCACCGTCGGCGCCGGGCCTTCGCCCTGGCCCGCCGATACCGCGCCCGTCGCGTAATCGACCTTGGCCGCGCCGGCCGTCACGTGCAGCTGGTCGGCCCAGATGCCCGCGTTGATCTCCAGCGTGCGCGCCATCAGGTCCACGCGGCTCAGGTTCGCGCCGTTCAGGCCCGCGCCCTCCACGCGCAGCTTGCCGCCCGCCACATCAAAGCCGATGCCGCCGTCCGGTCCCACCATGGGCTTGCCGGTCGTGAGCGTGGCGCGGTCCGCGTTCAAAAAGCCGCAGCCGTTGCAGGTGATGCCCGCCGGGTTGGCGACGATGATGTTGGCGCGGTTGCCGGCCACTTCCATCGTGCCCATCAGCTGCGAGGGGTTGGGCGCGGTGACCTGGTTCAGGATGGTGGTGGCGCGCTGGTTGCCCAGCATCGGGTTGCCCGCGACCTGCCCGGCCAGCTGCGTCTGGCTGGCGCCGCCGCTGTTGTTCAGCACCACGCCGGACGGACCGACGTTGAACTGCGTGAACTTGTTGTTCGAGACCCCGCCGGCCGAGGGCGGCGCGATGTTGACCACCGGCACGCCGTTGCTCGTGCCCACGATCGGCCGTTGACCCGCAACGTTCTTGTCCACGCTGATCGGCAGCGTCTGCGCCAGCACGGGCGTCCAGATCTGGGTGTAGAGCACGAGCCAGACGATGGCGGAACGGAACTTGGACATGATGCGGCGCGCCTCGCAGGCCAGGGGGGGGATGTCCGTCGGGGAGGTCCACTGAGAAGGCTCAGCTCCGGACAGAAAGGACGGATGAAGAAAGACTGGCGATACGCTATGGCCGTTGCCGCCGGCATGCCATGGGACGCTTCCGATTTTGGGCGAGGGAAGCTTCAGACTTCACGCCTGAAAAGGCGTGGTCGTTTATGTACGAAGCGGACGCTGGCGTATCGCGACCGGCCGCAGGCACGGCCCTGCTCGCGGCCGGCGCCACGAAGCCGGCAAGCGCGATCAAGCGCGGAATGGAAATGGATATCGGCCGCGCGCCAGCCCCCGCGCCCGGCGCGGCCCGGCTTCAGCCCGAGACGCCCAGCAGGCCGGGCTGCCCATCGTGCGCGGCCTGGGCGCGCCGCAGGATGTACTCGATCATCATGGCAATGGCGCGCGGATGGTGGCGGTTGGGCATGTACAGCATGTACATGGCGCGACCGAAGATGCTCAGCCGCCAATCCGGCAGCGCCTGCACCAGATCGCCGCGCGCCACGTCCTCGTGCACCACGTAGTCGGGCACGATGCCCACGCCCAGGCCGGCGCGCATGGCGTCGCGCAGGAAGGCGTAATTGCGCGAGAGCACGGTGGGCTCCAGCACCACATGCTGCCTTGGCTGGCCGCCGTAATAAGCCGACAGCCGCAGCGGCCGGCCGATGACGGCGGCGCTGATGACGGGGCGGCGCGCCAGGTCCTCGGGCGTCGCGGGCAGCCCCTGGGACTCGGCATAGGCGCGCGAGGCGCAGGCCACGTAGCGGACCTGTCCCAGTTCGCGCGCCACCAGGTTCTGCGGCGGTTCCGACATGATGCGCACCGCGATGTCGACCTCGTCGCGCAGCAGATCATCCACGCTGTTCTCGAACAGCACGTCCAGCACGATGTCGGGATAGTCGCGCTTGAACTCCAGCAGCCAGGGCGTCATGACGAACTGGCCGTAGCCGCTGGGCACGCTGAGCCGGACCTTGCCCTGCGGCGTCTTGCCCAAACTCTGCACCGACTCGCGCGCGGCGACCAGTTCATCCTGGATGCTGCGGCCGTGCTGGTAGAGCTTCAGCCCGATCTCGGTGGCTTCCACGCGGCGCGTGCTGCGCCGCACCAGCTGCATGCCGACCGAACGCTCCAGCTGACTCAGGTGGTAGCTGACATTGGCGCGGGTCATCTTGAGCCGGCGCGCGGCCTCGCTCAGGTTGCCCGCGTCCAGGATCTCCACCAGCAGGGTCAGGGATTTGGTGTCCATGTCGGCCTATCGTCGTTCGATTGCATTCCGCCACATTGTCAAATTTTATTGATCGTGGTGTCAATTATTGATGGCATTGTCAAGACTTCTTTGCTGATCAAGAATTAGGCGCAGGGCGTGGACCGTTTCAAACGGTCCATGAACCCAGCCCTTACGCCGCGCCCCCAGGGGTCTGTCGCCTGCGATGGCGGCCCGGCGATGAAGAAACCGGCCACGGAGATGGCCAAGGAGACGCAAGCCATGACAGCCCAAGCCAGCGCCGGCACGCGCCACGCGGACAGCCTCGCCGCCGGGGATCCGCAATCAACCTCCCAGGACGCCCAGGCCAGCGCCGCGCTGGACGCGGCGCTGCGCGAGGCCGGCCCGGATCCGGTGACGCGCGCCGCCATCGAGCACGCCTTCCACGCCGAACGGCGGACTTGGCGCATTCCCGAGCTGGAGCAGGCCAGGCCGCGCCGGCTGGAGCACGTCGGCGTGGTGGGCGGCGGCACCATGGGCGCCGGCATCGCCGTGGCGCTGCTGGACGCGGGGCTGCCGGTGGTGATGGTGGAACAGGACGAGGCGGTGCTGGCGCGCGGCCGCGCGCGGGTCGATCAGGTCTACGCTCGGCTCGTGGGCAAGGGCCGCATGAGCGAGGACGAACGCGCGGCCCGCATGGCCCGCTGGCAGGGCGCCACCACGTATGACGCGCTGGGCGAGGCCGACCTGATCATCGAGGCCGTATTCGAGGACATGGACGTCAAGCTGGCGGTGTTCGCCGAGCTGGACCGCGTGGCGCGGCCGGGCGCGGTGCTGGCGACCAATACGTCCTATCTGGACATCAACCGCATCGCGCGCGCCACGCGCGGGCCGGCCGACGTGCTGGGCCTGCATTTCTTCTCGCCGGCCAACATCATGAAGCTGTTGGAGGTGGTGGCGGGCCTGTCAACCGCGCCCGACACCGTGGCCACCGGTTTCGAACTGGCGCGGCGGCTGGGCAAGACGCCCGTGCGGGCCGGCGTCTGCGACGGTTTCATCGGCAACCGCATCCTGGCCGTGCACCGGCAGGCGGCCGACCTGATGATGCAGGACGGCGCCTCGCCCTACGAGATCGACGCGGCCGTGCGCGCCTTCGGCTATCCCATGGGTCCGTACCAGATGGCCGACCTGGCCGGCGGCGACATCGGCTGGGCCACCCGCAAGCGCCGCGCCGCCACGCGCGACCCGGCGCTGCGCTACGTGCGCATTCCCGACCTGCTGTGCGAGCGCGGCTGGTTCGGCCAGAAAAGCGGACGCGGCTTCTACCTGTATCCGGACGGTGCGCGCCAGGGCGAGCCCGATCCCGAGGTGCTGGCCCTGATCGACGAGGAACGCCGCCGCGCCGGCGGCTCGCCCCGTGCATTCAGCCAGGACGAGATCCAGCGCCGCTACCTGGCCGCCATGATCAACGAGGCCGCCAACGTGCTGCGCGAGGGCATCGCGCTGCGCCCCTCGGATATCGACGTGGTGTTCCTGTACGGCTACGGCTTTCCCCGGCTGCGCGGCGGCCCCATGCACTACGCCGACAGCGTGGGCCTGGACCGAGTGCTGGCCGATGTGCGCGCCTATGCGGCCGAGGATCCGGCGTTCTGGAAGCCTTCGCCGCTGCTGGCCGAGCTGGCGGCATCCGGGCGCGGCTTCGCCAGCCTGAACCGTTGAACGCGGCGCCGCCCGCCCCTTCCCCTTTCCTGCGAGTACGCGACATGAGAGAAGCCGTCATCGTCTCCACCGCCCGCACGCCCATCACCAAGGCGCAGCGCGGCGAATTCAACCTGATCGCCGGCCCCACCCTGGCGGCGCACGCCGTGCGCGCCGCGGTGGAACGCGCCGGCTTGGACCCGGCCCTGATTGAGGACGCGCTGATCGGCTGCGGCTACCCCGAGGGCGCCACCGGCCGCAACATCGGCCGCCAGACCGTGATCCGCGCCGGACTGCCCGTGTCCGTGGGCGGCGCCACCATCAACCGTTACTGCGCCTCGGGCCTGCAGGCCATCGCCTCGGCGGCGGCACGCATCGTGATGGACGGCGCGCCGGCCATGATCGCCGGCGGCGTCGAATGCGTTTCGCAGATCCGCACCCGCGACGACGGCGTGAGCGGCATGGACCCGTGGATCCTGGCGCACAAGCCCGAGCTGTATCTGCCCATGATCGAGACCGCCGACATCGTCGCCGCCCGCTACGGCATCAGCCGCGAGGCGCAGGACCGCTACGCGGCGCAAAGCCAGCAGCGCGCCGAAACGGCCCAGGCCGCCGGCCGCTATCAGGAAGAGATCATTCCGGTCACCACGGTCATGGCCGTGACCGACCGCGCCACCGGCGCCGTCAGCGAGCGCGAGGTCACCGTGGACCGCGATACCTGCAACCGCCCCGGCACGACCTACGAGGCGCTGGCCGCGCTCAAGCCGGTGCGCGGGGACGGCCAGTTCGTCACCGCCGGCAATGCCTCGCAGCTGTCCGACGGCGCGGCGGCCTGCGTGCTGATAGAAGCAGCCGAGGCCCGCCGCGCCGGCATCGCGCCGCTGGGCGTCTTCCGAGGCCTGGCCATCGCCGGCTGCGAGCCCGACGAGATGGGCATCGGCCCCGTCTACGCCGTGCCGAAACTGCTGGCGCGGCATGGCTTGAAGGTGGACGACATCGACCTGTGGGAGCTGAACGAGGCCTTCGCCTCGCAGGCGTTGTACTGCCAGCAGCGCCTGGGCATTCCGATGGAGCGGCTGAACGTGAATGGCGGCGCCATCGCGCTGGGGCATCCCTTCGGCGTCACCGGCGCGCGGCTGGCCGGCCACGTGCTGCTGGAAGGCCGCCGCCGGGGCGCGCGCTACGCGGTGGTCACGATGTGCGTGGGCGGCGGCATGGGCGCCGCCGGATTGTTCGAAATGTAGAGCCCACCCCGAGCGCTACGCGCTCCCCCTCAAGGGGCGCCGCCACGGACCGGCAAAGCCGGCTCCGCGCGGCCCCGGTCGAGGCATCAGTTTTTTGAACTACACCGGCGCTTGGCGCCACGGATGACTGAGATGGATCTGGAATTCACTGCCGAAGAAACCGCGTTCCGCGACGAGGTGCGGGCCTTCCTGGCCGCGCAACTGCCCGCCGCGCTGTCCGACAAGGTGTTGCGCGGCCAGCCGCTGACGCGCGAGGATATGGCTGGCTGGCACGCCGTACTGAACCGGCGCGGCTGGCTGGCCAGCCATTGGCCGGCGGAGTACGGCGGCACCGGCTGGAACAGCACGCGGAAGTTCATCTTCGACAACGAGTGCGCGCTGGCCGGGGCGCCGCGCATCGTGCCGTTCGGCCTGAGCATGCTGGGGCCGGTGCTGATCAAGTACGGCAACGAAGCGCAGAAGCGCTATTGGCTGCCGCGCATCCTGGACGGCACGGACTGGTGGTGCCAGGGCTACTCCGAGCCGGGCGCCGGATCCGATTTGGCCGCCGTCCAGACCACGGCGGTGCGCGACGGCGACGATTACATCGTCAACGGCCAGAAGACCTGGACCACGCTGGGGCACTACGCCAACATGATCTTCTGCCTGGTGCGCACCTCGCACGAGGGCCGGCGCCAGGAAGGCATCAGCTTCCTGCTGATCGACATGCGCAGCCCGGGCGTGGAAGTACGCCCCATCATCACGCTGGACGGCGAGCACGAGGTCAACGAGGTGTTCTTCTCGGACGTGCGGGTGCCGGCCGCGAACCTGGTGGGCGAGGAAAACCGGGGCTGGACCTGCGCCAAGTACCTGCTGACCTATGAACGCACCAACATCGCCGGCGTCGGGCAGTCGACGGCGGCGCTGGCCCGCTTGAAGGCCGTTGCCGCGCGCCAGCGCCGCAACGGCCGCCCGCTGGCCGACGACCCCGACTTCGCCGCGCGGCTGGCGCGGGTGGAGATCGAGCTGGCCAACATGCGTACCACCAACCTGCGCGTGGTGGCCGCTGTCGCCGGCGGCGGCGCGCCGGGCGCAGAAAGCTCGATGCTGAAGATACGCGGCACCCAGATCCGCCAGGAACTCACCGCGCTGAACCGCCGCGCCATGGGTCCTTATGCCCGGGTCGGCGACGCCGGGACGCTGCATGGCGCCGACGCGCGCATCGGGCCGGGCGGCGCCGACACCGCCGCGGCCCAATACTTCAACAACCGCAAGCTGTCGATCTTCGGCGGCTCCAATGAAATCCAGAAGAACATCATCGCCAAGATGATCCTGGGACTGTGAGGGCCGGCCATGAACTTTGAGCACACCGAAGACCGCCGCATGCTGACCGACATGCTGCGGCGCTTTGTCGCCGAGCAGTACGACATCGCCACGCGCCACCGCAACGCCGGCGCCGAGCGCGGCCACAGCCCGGAATTCTGGCGCCGCTATGCCGAGCTGGGCGCCATCGGCGCCCTGTTCGTCGAGCGCGACGGCGGATTGGGCGGCGCCGGCTTCGACATCGCCGTGGTGTTCGAGGCGCTGGGGCGCGGCCTGGTGGTCGAGCCCTTCCTGGACGCGCTCATGGTGGGCAGCGCCATCGCCCAGGCCGGCACGCCAGTGCAGCGCGAATCGCTGGACGGCCTGATCGCCGGCGAGCGGGTCGCGGCGCTGGCCTGCGCCGAACCGGATGCCGGCTACGAGCTGTCGCGCGTCTCGACCCGCGCCGAGCGCGACGGCGCGGGCTGGCGGCTGCACGGGACCAAGGCCGTGGTCAACGCCGGCGCGCACGCCGACCTGTACCTGGTGTCGGCGCGCACGTCCGGCGCCGGGGACGAGGAAGACGGCATCAGCCTGTTCCTGGTCGAGGCCAGCGCGCCGGGCCTGAGCGCCCGTGGCTACGCGCTGGTCGACGGCGGCCGCGCGGCCGAGCTGACGCTGGACCAGGTGCGCGTGCCGCAAGCGGCGCTGCTGGGCCAGGCCGGCGCCGGCCACGCGCTGCTGGAACACGCCACCGGACGCGGCCTGCTGGCGCTGTGCGCCGAGGCCCTGGGCGCGATGGACTGCGCCCGCGACGCCACGCTGGAATACCTGCGCACGCGCCGCCAGTTCGGCGCGCCCATCGGCAGCTTCCAGGCGCTGCAGCATCGCATGGCCGATCTGTTGCTGGAGATCGAGCAGGCGCGTTCGGCGGTGATCAACGCCGCCGCCGCGCTCGACCTGCCCGACCGGCTGGCGCGCGAACAGGCGCTGTCGGCGGCCAAGTACACCATCGGCCGGATCGGCACGCTGGTGGCCGAGGAAAGCATCCAGCTGCACGGCGGCATCGGCATGACCTGGGAGCTGCCGCTGGCTCACTACGCCAAGCGGCTGGTCATGATCGACCACCAGCTGGGCGACGAGGACCACCATCTGCGGCGCTACATCGCGCTGGGCCGCCAACGCGACGGGAGCGCGTCATGACGGCCGCCCCCGCCTCTGCCACCGCGCAGGCGCAGGAACCGCCGCTGTCGCCGCCCTTTGCCGCGCCCTTCCCCGTGCGCGGCATCGAGGATGTGCGCCGATTGGAAGCCCGGCCCCTGGCCGAGACGCTGACGGTGCAAAGCACCTACGAGATCTTCCGCAACTCGGCCGCCGCCTTCGGCGACAAGACGGCGCTGACCTTCCTGAAGACCGCCGACCCGGACGGCGATACGGTGAGCTGGAGCTACCACGAACTGCTGGCCGGCATCCACCAGACGGCCAACCTGCTGCACAGCCTGGGGCTGGGTCCGCGCGACGCCGTCGGCATCCTGCTGCCTGGCTGCCTGGAGTACCACCTGGCGCTCTGGGGCGGCGAGGCGGCCTGCGCGGTGCAGCCGCTCAACCCGCTGCTGTCCGAGGACAAGCTGGCGGCGCTGCTGAACGCCACCGGCGCGCGCGCGCTGATCGCCTACGGCGCCGAGGCCGACTGCGAATCCTGGACCAAGGCGCTGCGCCTGCGCGAGCGCGTGCCCAGCCTGCGCAGCCTGCTGCGCGTCGCGCCGATGGACGAGTCCCCGTCGGCGCGGCCGGCGCTGCCGGAAGGCGCGCTGGACTTCAACGCCGCGCGCGCCGCCCTGCCCGCCGACCGTCTGGCCAGCGGCCGCCGCATCCAGGGCGGCGACGTGGCCGCCTATTTCCATACCGGGGGCACCACCGGCGCGCCCAAGCTGGCCATCCACACGCACGCCAACCAGGTCTTCACCGCCTGGGCCGCGGTGCAATTGCAGAACGCCGGCCCAGGCGACGTGGTCATCAACGGCTATCCGCTGTTCCACGTGGCCGGCGCCCTGCCCGCCTCGCTGGCCGCGCTGTCCGCCGGCGTCGCCACCATCATCCCCACGACCCAGCTGCTGCGCAACCGCGAGGTGCTGCGCAATTACTGGCGACTGGTCGAGCGCCACCGCGCCACTTCGCTGCAAGGCGTGCCGACCATCCTGGCGGCACTGGCCGACGTGCCGCTCTACGGCGCGGACATTTCCTCGCTGCGCTACTGCCGCACCGGCGCCGCGCCGCTGCCGGCCGAACTGGCCGCGCGCTTCGAGCGGCAATTCGGCCTGCACGTCAACGAGAGCCTGGGCATGACCGAAATGGCGGGGATCTCGTCCATCAGCCCGCCTGGCTCGGCCTTTCCGGTCAACTGCGTGGGCTTTCCGCTGCCCTACGTGCAGGTGCGCATCGCCGCGCTGGACGCCGCGCCCGGCCGGCCCACGCGCGATCTGCCGCCGGGCGAGGCCGGCATGGTGCTGTTCAAGGCGCCCAACGTGATCCCCGGATTCGTCGATCCGGCGGACACGGCACAAGCCTTCACCGAGGACGGCTGGCTCATCAGCGGCGACATCGGCCGGCTGGACGAACAAGGCCGGTTGCATCTGCAAGGCCGGGCCAAGGACCTGATCATCCGGGGCGGCCACAACATCGATCCCAAGACCATCGAGGACGCGCTGGCCTCGCATCCGGCCGTGCGCCTGTGCGCCGCGGTCGGCGCGCCGGACGCCTATGCCGGCGAGCTGCCGGTCGCCTTCGTCACGCTGGTCGAAGACGCCCGGATCACCGAGGCCGAACTGCTGGCCCATGCCGCCGCCACGGTCGACGAAGGCCCGGCGCGGCCGCGCCGCGTCATCGTGCTGGAACAGATGCCCATGACCAATGTGGGCAAGATCTACAAGCCCGACCTGCGCCGCCTGGCCGTCGCCGTGTCGGTCCAGGCGCTGGTGGCGCAGGCGCTGCGCGAGAGCGGCCTGCCCGAGGACAGCCCCTGCCTGCGCGTGCTGGCCGACGCGCAGCCCCAGGTCGCGGTGCAGGCCCTGCCGGACGCGCCCGCCACCTTGCGCGCACGGCTGCGCGAGATGCTGGCGCGGCTGCCCGTGGCCGTGCCGTTGCTTGAATGAACACGGAAAAAGACTAGCGCGCACAGACGCGCAGCCCGCCAGGACGCGGCCCGGGAGCCGCGCCCGCACATCCCCCAAGGAGACCCCGCCATGCCCAAGCAGTCCCTGCGCCGCGCCCTGCTCGGCGCCGCCCTGTACGCGCTCGCCGCCGCCCTGCCGGCCGCCGCGCAAAGCGCCTTTCCCGCAAAGCCAATCACGCTGATCGTGCCCTTTCCGGCCGGCGGCTCCACCGACCGCCATCTGCGCATCGTGGCGCAGGATGCGTCCAAGTACCTGGGCCAGCCCGTCATCGTGGAAAACCGGCCGGGCGCCGGCGGCACGCTAGGGCCGGCCAACATGGCCAAGACCGCCAAGCCGGACGGCTACACCATTTCGCTGTACACCCTGGCCATGCTGCGCATGCCCTACATGCACAAGACCAACTGGGACCCGATCAACGATTTCACCTTCATCATCGGCCTGTCGGGCTATACCTTCGGCTTCACCGTGCGCGCCGATTCGCCGTACAGGACCTTCAACGACTACATCGAGGCCGCGCGCAAGGCGCCTGGCAGCATCGACTACGGCTCGACCGGCGCAGGCTCGTCGCCGCACCTGCTGATGGAGGAAGTGGCGCGCAACGCCGGCGTCCAGCTCAACCACGTGCCGTTCAAGGGCAATGCCGACATGCAGCAGGCGCTATTGGGCGGACACGTGATGGCGCAGAGCGACGCCACCGGCTGGGACCAGTTCGTCGACGCCGGCAAGATGCGCCTGCTGATCACTTTCGGCGAACAGCGCACCACGCGCTGGCCCGACGTGCCCACGGCGCAGGAGCTGGGCTACAGGGTCGTGTCGACCTCGCCCTATGGGCTGGCCGGTCCGAAGGGCATGGACCCGGCCGTGGTGCGAACCCTGCACGATGCCTTCAAGCGCGCGCTGTACGACCCGGCCAGCCTGGACGTGATGCAGCAGCTGAACCAGCAGCCCGCCTATCGCGACAGCCAGGACTACCGCGAATGGGCGCGCGCGACCTACGCCAGGGAGAAGAGCCTGATCGAAGCGCTGGGCCTGATGGCCAAGGACTGAAGCGCCCGCGCCCTGCCCTGATTAGTTCCGGATTCCCGGTTTAAGCAAATGAGAATTCCTTGTTTGTTCGGCCTGTCCGCGCCGTACCACAATGCACGCCTTTTCCGCCGCCGCGCCGCCTGGCGCGGCGCGGCAACCGCAGTGATGGAGCAGCAACGTGGCAGGCATGAAAGGAATGATTCGGGCGGGCATGGCGGCATTGGCGGCCGTCGCCCTGTTAGGCGGCGCGGCGCGCGCCGAGAAGCCACTGACGCTGGGCGTGTCGGTGGGCCTGGGCAATGTGGCGATGGAAATCGCGGTGCGCGAGGCGCGGGCCCAGGGGTTGGACGTCAAGCTGGTGGAGTTCTCCGATTACATCAGCCAGAACGAGGGCGTGAACGACGGCTCGCTGGACGCGAACTACTACCAGCACCTGCCCTACCTGGAAAGCATGATCGCCGCCAAGGGCTACAAGCTGGTGCCCATCGCTCTGGGCTACACGTCGCGGATGGCGATCTATTCCAAGAAGCACCGCGCGCTGGCCGAGCTGCCCGAGGGCGCCGCCGTCGCCTACCCCAATGATCCGGTCAACACCGGCCACGCCCTGCTGATCCTGCAGGAAGCCGGCCTCATCACGCTCAAGCCGGACGTGGGCACCAAGGCCACGCTGCGCGACGTCACGGCCAATCCGCGCAAGCTGCGCTTTCGCGAGCTGGAAGGCAGCATCGTGGCGCGCGCGCTGGACGACGTGGACGCGGCCGTCATCTACCCTGGCTTCGTCGCGGTGGCCGGCGTCAAGCCGGAATCGGCGCTCTACGCCGAAAAGGACAGCTCGCTGTACGCCATCCGCTGGGTCACGCGGCCGGACAACGCCCAGGATCCGCGCCTGCTGAAGTTCATCGCCATCTATCAGGGCTCGGAGGAAGTGCGCGCCACGCTGCGCCGCCTGTACCACGACCTGATCGCCTTCCCCTGGCTGGAACAGGCGGGCTGAGATATGGGCAAGCAGATCAGGCTCAATGCCTTCGACATGAACACCGTCGGGCACATCGCCCACGGCTACTGGGCGCATCCGCGCGACCAGTCGCGCAACTACCGCGACCTGGACTACTGGGTCGAGCTCGCCGGCATCCTGGAGCGCGGCAAGTTCGACGGCCTGTTCCTGGCCGACACGCTGGGCATGGTGGACGGGCTGGAAAGCGATCCCGGCATCACGTTGCGCGAAGCGGTGCAGGCGCCGATGAACGATCCGCTGCTGCTGGTGCCGGCGATGGCGCACGCCACCCGCCACCTGGGCTTTGGCGTCACCGCCAATCTGAGCCACGCCTATCCCTATGTGTTCGCGCGCAGCATGTCCACGCTGGACCATCTGACGCGCGGACGCATCGGCTGGAACATCGTCACCGGCCACCAGGCCAGCGCCGCGCGCGCCCTGGGCCAGGAACTGGCCGCGCACGACGACCGCTACGCCATCGCCGACGATTTCATGGAAGCCGTGTACAAGCTGTGGGAAGGCAGCTGGGACGACGACGCGGTGCGCGTGGACCGCGAACGGCGCATCTTCGCCGACCCCGCCGGGATCCGCGTGCAGCGGCACGCGGGGCCGTACTACCGCTATGAGGGCGTGCACCTGTCCGAGCCCTCGCCGCAGCGCACGCCGGTGCTGTACCAGGCCGGCGCCTCCAGCCGGGGCCAGCGCTTCGCCGCCGCGCATGCCGAATGCGTGTTCCTGACCGGCGCGCAGCCGGCGGTGCGCGACATCGTCGCCGCGCTGCGCAAGCAGGCCCAGGACGCCGGCCGCCGGCGCGAGGACATCCAGGTCTACGCCATGGCCAGCGTCATCGTCGGCGAAACCGACGCCCAGGCCTGGGAAAAGCATGCCGAATACGCGCGCTACGCCAATCCCATGGCGGCCCTGGCGCACTACGGCAGCCAGGTCCATATCGATTTCTCGCGCTACGGCCTGGACGAGCCGATCCAGGCCCAGGCCACCCAGGGCATCCAGACCCTGCTGGACTCGATCACCACGCGCAGCGCGCAGACCTGGACCGTGCGCAAGCTGCTGGCGCAGATGCAGAACGGCTACCGGCTGCCCCCCATCGTGGGCAGTCCGCAGACCGTCGCCGACGCGCTGGCGGGCTGGATGCGCGAGACCGACATCGACGGTTTCAACCTTACCCGGCTGGTCGCGCATGAAAGCCTGCGCGACTTCGTCGAGCTAGTGGTGCCCGAGCTGCAATCGCGCGGCCTCTACAAGGAAGACTACGCGCCCGGCACGCTGCGCGAGAAACTGTTCGGCGCGGGCGGCGCGCGGCTGCCGGCCTCGCATCCGGCCGCCGGCCACCGGCCCGGCGGCGGCGCCTGAACCCGGGCGAGCGGGACATGCGGACGCCGGCCGGAGGCGCGGAGTTTGATAGACTGGCGGCCCCAAGCCCGCACCCGCCGGCCCGCGTGCCGCCGCCCATGACCCAGGACGCAAGCCCAGCCCCCAGCCCGGACCCCAGCGCCGACGATATCGCCAAGGACGTGTCCGCCGCCATCGTCGCGCACCGTCTGCCGCCCGGCACCCGCCTGCGCGAGGAAGCGCTGGGCCGGGCCTACCAGGTCAGCCGCACCAAGATCCGCGCCGCGCTGCTGATGCTGTCCAAGGACAAGCTGATCGATATCGTGCCGGACAAGGGCGCCTTCGTCAGCAAGCCCAGCGCCGACGAGGCGCGCGAGGTCTATGCCGTGCGCCGCATCCTGGAAACCGCGCTGGCGCGCGAGTTCACGGCCCGCGCCCGCCCGGCCGACTTCCGCCGCATCGAGGCCCACCTGGCCCAGGAGCGCCAGGCGCTGGAGAGTGGCGACGCGCAGGCGCGCAACCGCCTGCTGGGCGACTTCCACCTGCTGCTCGCCGAGATCGTCGGCAACCAGGTGCTCACCGACATGCTGCGCGAGCTGCTGGCGCGCAGCGCCGTCATCACCGCGCTGTACCAGAGCACGCACGACGCCGGCTGTTCCTCGCGCGAGCACCGTGCCTTCATCCAGGCTGCGCGCAAGGGCGACGCCGACGCCGCCAGCGCCCTGATGGACGAACACCTGCGCCATGTGCTGGACGCCCTGGATTTCCAGGCCGGCGCGCAAGGCAACGCCGACCTGGTCACCGCGCTGTTGCGCTGACGCGCCGTCCCCTCGTCCGCTTGATCCAGCGCAAGGCGCGGCGCCGGCAAGCCGATACAGTGTTACATGCAGCCGGCGTCCGCCGGATGCCGCGTCAGGCGCCCCGCGCGGGCGGCCAGCGCCGCGCGCCCGCAACAACCACACGCATGCCGGGAGACGCCATATGTACAAACACATCCTGATCCCCACCGACGGTTCGGCCCTGTCCAATGAGGCGCTGGTCCGCAGCCTGCAACTGGCCAAGACCTTCGGCGCCGCCGTCACGATCCTGACGGTCGAAGAACCCTTCCATGTGTTCTCGATGGGCTCGGCCCAGCTGGCCGCCAGCCTGAACGACTACCAGGACCAGATCCGCTCCCAGGCCGAACGGCTGCTGAACGAGGCCGCCGCCCAGGCGCGCGAGCTGGGCCTGTCCTGCGAGACCTTGCGGGTTTCGCACGAAGACCCGTACCAGGCCATCATCGACGCCTCCGCCAAGCGCGGCTGCGACCTGATCGCCATGGCCTCGCACGGCCGTCGCGGCATGGCCGCCGTGGTGCTGGGCAGCCAGACCCAGAAGGTGCTGACGCACTCGACCACGCCGGTGCTGGTGTATCGCAAGCAGTCCTAGGGACCGATCGCCACATCCGAGACCGGCACCGCGCAACAGGTCAGCACCTCGCGCGGGCCCAGCGGAAACGGCGGGTCCAGCAGATGGGCCACCTGCCCGGCGCGCAGGGTCTGGCGGCAGGCGCCACACACGCCGGCGCGGCAGTTCGCCGGCGGGTTCAGGCCCTGCGCCTCGGCCAGCTCCAGCAACGTGCCATCCTGCCGGCGCCACGTAGCCCGCACGTCCGTGCCGTCGAAACAGACCGACAAGGGGCCGTCCACCGGCGCGGGCCGGCGCGCCTGCTGCGTCGCCGAAGGCGAGGCGAACACCTCGCCATGGACGGCGTCCGGCGATACGCCCGCGTCCAGCGCCCAGCGGCGCACATCGGCCATGAAGCCGGTCGGCCCGCAGACATAGACCTGCGCATCGGCGGACAAGCCCGCGAATGCGTCGGCGCCCGGCCTGCCTGCCTCGGCCCGCAACGCGGGCCGAGCGCCATCCCCCCGACTCAGGAACAGTCGCGCGCGCGCTTCGGGCAGCGCGTCGACGAGCTCGCGAACCTCGTTCCACAGCGCCAGCGATTGCGCGTCGCGCGCCACGTGCAGGACCCGCACCGGCCGGCCCCGATCCTCCCTCGCCGCCAGCGCCCGCAGCATGGCCACGGCCGGCGTGATGCCGATGCCGGCGGTCGCCAGCACCAGCGGACGCATGTCGGACGGTCCCAGATGAAAGCCGCCGTGGGGGCCTGAAATCAGCAGCTGCGCGCCTTCCCGCAGTCCGGCATGGAGCTGGCGCGACACGGCGTCGCGCTCCCTCTCGTTCTTGATGCTCAGGCGCAGCAGCCCGTCCTCGACCGCCGAGATGGTGTAGGAACGCCAGTACGGCCGCGCGTCCGGCGCCGGCAGGCCGACGCGCAGATGCTGGCCCGGCAAGGGCGCCGGGCGCAGGCGCGCCAGCGGGTCGCGCAGCCAGAAGCTGTCCACCTCGGCGCTTTCGCGCACGCGCCCGACCACCTGCGCATAGCGCGGCCACTGCGCCGGCGGCGGCGCCAGCGGATGCGCGGCATCGGCCGGTGGCGCCGCCAGCGCCGGGCCGGCCGTATCCGCCAGCGTGATGGCGTCGCCCGCATGCACCCGGCCCGCGCGCAGCACGCGCGCATAGACGCCGCAATAGATATGGCCCTCGCCGCCCGCCAGCAGCGCGGGCAGGTTCAGGTCGGCGCGCGCGCTGGTCGGATCGATCGAGGTCGCCTTGCAACGCTCGATGGGCCGCAGGATCTCCAGCTCGACCTCGGCGCCGATGCGCACGCGCCGTCCGAGCCAGGCGAATTCGCGCCAGGCCGGCAGGCCGTCCAGATACAGGTTGCCGCGAAAGCGCAGCGGGTCCAGCTCCTTGCCGGCCTTGCGCGACAACGCGCGCACGGTCTCCTGGTTGATGAGTGACAGCGGCGCGTCGTCGAAGTCCCACCAGCCCAGGCCGCCCTGGCGACGCGCGAAGCGCGGGACGTCGAGCGCGCCGCGCGGGAACCAGGAGGCAATGGTCCGGTTGGCGGCGTCCCAGGTCGCGGGCGCGGCCACGTCGATGACGGCGTGCTCGCCTCCCGGCGACGCCAACGTCAGGCGCGCGCCGTCGCCCTGCTCTTCCAGGCTCAGGCGATAGGCCGGCAATCCTTCGTTGCGGGTCATGCGCACGAAGCCCTGGCACGGCGCCCAGCCCTCGCCCGGGATCACGGCATGGCCGTTGGCGATGCCCAGGCAACGGTCCAGCGCGATGCCCCGGCCGGGCTGCAAGGCCGCCTCGGCCAGCGACTGCCCGCTGAAACCCTTGACCGGATAGCGGTACAGCGCGGCCAGCACGGGCGCGGCGGCTTGCGGCGGCAACGGGCCGCCGTCCATCGGATCATGGCTCATCATTCAGCGCGCCGGCTCCATCGCCGTCAGCGCCTGCGCCAGATCGGCCTTCAGGTCCGCGCACTCTTCCAATCCCACGTTCAGGCGCACCAGCCGGCCCGCGTAGTCGCGGCCGGGCCGTTCCAGCGCGGGATAGACCAACGCCAGGCTGGTCACCCCGCCCCAGCTCATGCCGATCTTGAACAGCCGCAGCGCGTCCACGAAGGCCTCGATCTGGCGCGCGCTGTGGCGATCGTCGAACAGCACCGAGAACACGCTGGCCGAGCCGCTGAAATCGCGCTTCCAGGTCTCGTGCCCGGGGCAGGACGGCAGCGCCGGATGCAGCACCGTGGCGATGCCGGGCTGGCCGGCAAGCCAGCGGGCGATCTCCAGCGCCGAGGCCTCCAGCCGCTCCAGCCTCAGGCCCAGCGTCTGCAGGCCGCGCAACGCCAGGCTGCAATCGTCCGGCGAGACCGCCAGCCCCAGTTGCTTGAAGGTGTCGCCGACGCGATCCTTGTACGCCGCCTCGCGCACCGACACCGAGCCCAGCAGCAGGTCGCTATGGCCGCCCACGTATTTGGTCAGGGCCTGGATGCTGATGTCCACGCCATGCGCGAAGGCGTCGAACAGCACGCCGGCGGCATAGGTGTTGTCCAGCGCCACCGGTACGCCGCGCGCGTGCGCCGCCTCGCAGATGGCCGGCACGTCCTGGACTTCCATCGTCACCGAGCCGGGGCTTTCGGTCCAGACCAGCGCGGTGTTCGGACGAATGAGCGCGGCGATGCCGGCGCCGATGAGCGGATCGTAGGCCTCGACCTCGATGCCCAGGCGCTTGAGCATGCTGGCGGCCATTTCCTTGTTGGGACCGTAGGCGCTGTGCGGCACCAGCGCGTGCGAGCCCGCGCCGCACAAGGCCAGGTAGACCAGCGCGATGGCGGCCTGCCCGCCGGGCACCACGAAGGTGTGCAGCGCGCCTTCCAGCTGGCCCACGCGCGCCCCCAGCTCCAGCGCGGTGGGCGTGCCGTACAGGCCATAGGTGTAGCCCTTGTCGCGATGGCGCCAGTCGTCGGCCACGTCGGCCTGCCGCTCGAACAGCACGGTGGAACCGCGATGGGTGGGCACGGCCAGCGAGGCGAAACCGCCACGGGCCAGGGTCTGGGGTTGGACGAGCCGGGTGCGCCAATGCATGGGAAAGTCTCGCAGCGTAGAGTTCGGAGCGTGATAATTTAATTCGCGCGGCCCGACGATTTCCCTCTAAATTCACCCTTCAATCGATGGATTCCGTCAATCCTCCAGGGATTGCGCTGAATCAGCGCGACGCCGCGCCACGCCAGGGTCGCCCGCGCGCAGCAGCTGTTCCATACGTCCCAGGATCCAGCCGGCGGCGGCGCCGGGCTCGGCGCCCTGCAGCCATAGCGCCCGCACCGACAGCGGCGGCAAGGTAAGGCCGGCGCAGGGCACGCTCGCGAGCTGGTCGCGGTAGACCTCGTACTCGGCGATGTTCAGCGGCAGGATGGCCCAGCCCAGGCCATCCACGGCCATGCTCGCGATGCTGTAGAAACTGTCGGCGCGCCAGACCATCGGGCTCAGCACCCGCTCGTCCACGCCCTCCATCTTCATCACCAGCTGCCGATGCCGGGCCAGGTCGGCGCGCGTGGCCTGCGCCAGCCCGGCCAGCGGATGCGCGTGCGACACGAACACGCCCTGGGCCACGCGGCCCAGATACCGCTCGGCGAAAGCGGGGCCCGGATCGCCCCAGTCGAGATGGCAGCCCAGGCTGGCGCGGCCGGCCGCCACGTAGTCGGCGACCTCCGTCGCCGTGCCGTTGAGCTGGGTCAGTTCCAGCGCCGGAAAGCGTTCGGCGATTTCCTTGGCCAGATCGGCCAGCACCAGCGAAGGCAGCGCCTCGTCCAGCGCCACCGACAGGCGCGCCTCCTGGCCCGAGGCGAAGGACAGCGCCCGCTGCTGCAGGCCATCGGCCTGCCGCAACAACTCCAACGCTTCCTGCAGCAGCACTTCGCCGGCCGGCGTCAGCGTGGCATTGCGCCGCGAACGATCGAACAGCTCCACGCCCAGGTCGGCCTCCAGCAGGCCCACCGCCGTGCTGACGGCGGATTGCGCCTTGCCCAGCTGGCGCGCGGCCGCCGAGAACGAACCTTGGGCCGCCGCGGCGGCGAAATGCCTGAGCTGTTCCAGCGTCCAGTTCATGATTCACCCCATCCATCCATTTAACAGATGGATTCTAACTTTTTTCAATTGAATGGAAGATCGATAATCCGAACCCGGAACCCGGCCCTCGCGGCCTTCCCGGCGGCGTCCGCCGCTGGCGATCCCAGGTTCCGCCAAGTAGATACAAGGAGCAGGACCATGCAGCGCACCCCGACCAACGCCGCCGTGGCCGCACCCGGCCGCTGGCTGGTGCTGGCCATCGTCTCCAGCGCATTGCTGCTGATCGTGATCGACATGACGGTGCTGTACACGGCATTGCCGCGGCTCACTCACGACCTGGGCGTGTCGGCCTCGGCCAAGCTGTGGATCGTCAACATCTATGCCCTGGTCGTGTCCGGCCTGTTGCCGGGCATGGGCACGCTGGGCGATCGGCTCGGCCACAAGCGCCTGTTCATGGCCGGCCTGGCGGTCTTCGGCCTGGCCTCGCTGGCCGCCGCCTACTCGCCCTCCGCCGGCTGGCTGATCGCGGCGCGCACGCTGCTGGCGGTGGGCGCGGCGATGATGATGCCCGCCACGCTGTCCATCCTGCGACTCACCTTCACCGACGAGCGCGAGCGCGCCGTCGCCATCGGCGTCTGGGCCTCGGTGGCGTCCGGCGGCGCGGCGTTCGGCCCCGTCCTGGGCGGCGTGCTGCTGGAGCATTTCTGGTGGGGCTCGGTGTTCCTCATCAACCTGCCCATCGTGCTGCTGGCGCTGCCGCTGGCCTGGCGGCTGGTGCCGGCCAGCCGGCCCGACCGCAGCCGGCCCTGGGACCTGGTGGGATCGCTGCAGATCATGGCCGGCCTGATCCTGTGCGCCTATGCGCTCAAGCAGCTGGGCATGGCCTCGCCGTCCTGGCTGCATGCCGGCCTGGCCTGCGCGGCGGGCGTGGCGATGCTGGCGGTGTTCGTCCGCCGCCAGCGCGCGCGGCCCTATCCATTGATCGACTTCACGCTGTTCCGCAACCCCGTCTTCAGCTCGGCCGTGGCCACGGCGCTGTTCGCCGCCGCCGCGCTGCTGGGCATGGAACTGGTCTTCAGTCAGCGCCTGCAGCTGGTGCAGGGCATGTCGCCGATGCAGGCCGCGCTGTACATCCTGCCGCTGTCGCTGGCCGCCTTCGTGGCCGGCCCGCTGGCCGGCTGGATGCTGCCGCGCGTGGGCAGCCGCCGGATGCTGATTTCGTCGCTGCTGGTCTCGGGCGCCGGCATGGGCGGCTACCTGCTCAGCTACGACGCCACGCTGATCCCGCAGATGGCCAGCCTGTGCGTGCTCGGCGTCGGCATCGGCGCCGCCATGACCGCCGCGTCCGGCACCATCATGCAGAGCGCGCCCGTGGAGCGCGCCGGCATGGCCGCCTCGGTCGAGGAAGTGTCATACGAGCTGGGCGGCGCGCTGGGCGTGACGTTGATGGGCTCCATCCTGTCCGGCGTGTACGCACAGTCGCTGGCCCCGCCGGCCGGCGTCGCCGCCTCGCCGGCGCGCGACAGCCTGGACGAGGCGCTGATCGTGGCCGAGGGCCTGTCGGCCGAACTGGGCGGCGCCCTGGCGCAGCTGGCGCGCAGCGCGTTTGACGCGGGCTATGCCGCCGTGCTGGCCAGCTGCACGGCGATGCTGCTGGGCGCGGCGATCGTGGTGCTGCTGAAAGGCCGCCGCGGCGCGGCCTGACAGCAAGCCGGCCCCGGGGCACGGCCCCGTCTCGTGCCAGTCAAGCCATGCGCCGCGCCCTGCGGCCCCGGCCCAGCGCGACGCCGTCGCGGATATTGGCGCCCATCAACGCCAGGTTCAAGGCGCCCGCCACCAGTTCCAGCGCCTGCGCGCCGTAGAAGATCCCATCGAAAGCGTCCGCCCGCGCCCGGCCTGCCAGGAAAATGGCGCAAGGCACCAGAACCAGCAGTCCATTGGCGCCGATCAGCCCCATGCGCCGGCGCTTGCGCGACAGCAACGGATGCCCGCCCTTGCCGCCCAACGCGTAGCCGCTGGCTCCGGTCAACACGATCAGCGCAATAAAGGCCGGCAAGACCAACAGGATGGCCTGCTTGACCTGGGCCACCGCCGCATGTGACAGGAACAGTTCGGCCACGGCGGTCGCGCTCCAGAAAGCCACGAGCGTCACCGTGGCCAAACAAGCGCAGACGATATGCAGCCTGCCCAGAATCGCTCTATTCCGCATCGCGCTCTCCTGGCGCCGCCGCGTGCAGCGCCGTCAGCGCCGCCAGCAGTTCGCGCGCCGTGGCCAAATCCTCGCGACCAAAGCGCGCGGCCACCTGTTCGGCATGGCCACGCCAGCGCGCATCGATCGACTGGTAGACGCGGCTGCCCTCGACCGTCAGCGCATGCAGCGGCGAGCGCTTGTGGCCGGGATTGGCGATCAACTCGATCAAGCCGGCTTCGGCCAGCAGGTTGAGCTGCTTCTGCGCGCCCTGCCGCGTCACCCCCATCCGCTCGGCGATCTGCGGCGCGGACAAGGGCCGCTCGGCCAGGGCGATGGCGCCCAGCATCTGCCAGCGAGCGCTGCTCAGGCCGGCGGACGCGCTGAAATCGTCGCCCCAGTTGATCATCGCGCCATTCAGCCGGAACACCGCCAGGACCAGATCGGTCAGGATATCGGACTTATTCTGCTTCACCAGTATCTCCCATAGAATTGACAACCAGTTTCCAATATTGGAAACTGGTTGTCAATTTGGAAGACAGGCAGATCGGCGCTGTCCGCGCTAGCCGGCGCCCGCCGCGCCAACCATCCGCCTGAGCGCCCGCAAATCCAGCATCGCCGGCCCCGGCGCATCGATATCCACGATGCGCCGGCACCGGCCGGCGAAGGCGGCGCGGAAATGGTTCTTGGCCTTCACACACAGCAGGCGGGTGCGCGCCAGGTCGATGCCATGTAGATCAAAAAAGGCCGGGTCGTTGCACGGCGCGACGTGCGTGGTGACGATGAGCTGCGCCTCGCCCACGGCCAGCACCACGGTCGGCCCGCAGTGCACGGCCAGTCCCGTTTCCATCGGGCCGCTGTTGACGAAGACGCCGTCGGTGTAGCGCAGCACGCGCGCGCGCAGCGCCACCGGCTCACCATACAGCGGCGTGCGCCGCCCGCCCAGGCGCAGGTCCAGCGTGGCGCCCTCGCCCGCCGCGCGGGCGCGTTCGACCACGCCCGGATCGGCCAGGCTGGCATAGACGCTGGGTTCTTCCAGGCCGGCGGCCAGCAAGGCCGCCAGCAGCGCGGGCGTGTCGCCGATGCCGCCGGACAGCGGGTTGTCCGCCGGGTCCGTCACCGCCACCAGGCCCGGCGTCCGCAGGGCCTGACGGATGCCGTCGGCCGGCGCGATGAGCTCGGGCTCGAAGTCGGCGAAGCGCGCCTCATAGGCCGCGTAGATCTCGTCCAGCGCCCGCGCCGCCCCCTCGCCGGTGTCCGCCCAGACCCATACCGACGCGCCGCTGTGCGGTGAATTGGCATAGGGAAAGCCGCCATGCAGCGCGATGTCCCGCACTGGCCCGACCGTGCCGGCGCGCGCCAGCGCCTGCAGATCCGCCATGGGCCCGGCGTCGGTGCGCATGTTGGCGCTTTGCAGCCACGCGCCGCCATTGCGGAACGCGGCGACGGGACGGCTCGCGCCCTCGGCGATGGCGATCAGCTGCTCAAGGCAGCGCGCGGCCGTCTCGCGCATGTCGATGTGCGGATAGGTCCGGTAGCTGGCGCTGCACGACAGCAGCGGCGGCAAGGCCGGCGGGATATTGGCGTGCAGGTCGAAGCTGGCGCCGATCGGGACGCGTGGATGCTCGGCGCGTATGGCGCGCAGCAGGCTCAATTCCGGGCTGCCGTCCGCGTCGGTGATGCAGGCGCCGTGCAGGCTCAGGTAGATGGCGTCCCAGTGCTGGCCGCGCAGATCGTCCAGCACCTCGTCCACGTATGCCTGGAAGAACGGCTGCGGCACGGGGCCGGCCGGCTGGGCCGAGGCACAGCGCGAGGCGCGGACCTCCCAGTCCGCGCGGCTGTCCTGGAAATCCGCGACGGCCGCCAGCTCGGTGGCCTTGCCGCGCGCGGCGTCCAGGCCCGCCTGGCCGCGCAGCCATTCGCGGCGCTCGAAATCCTCGCGCCCGGCCGGCTGCAGGCAGAAGGCGTTGCCCTCGTACCAGAACCGCGCCACCGCCAGCCGCTTGCGTCGCGTCATGTTCATTCCATCCGGATATTGGCGCTGGCGATGAGCTGCTTGAACTTGCGCTGTTCGGACGCGATGAAGGCGGCGTAGGCCTGGCTGCCCGCGCCGTCCACGCGCGCGCCCAGCGCCTCGATGCGCTGGCGCAGCGCCGGACGTTGCAAGGCCTGGCCGATGGCGTCCGCCAATCGCGCGACTTCCCGCGCCGGCAGGGACGCCGGGCCGACGATGCCGAACCAGGATTCGATCTCATAGCCCGGCAAGCGCGAGGCGATGGCCGGCACGTCCGGCAGCGCCGTGGCGGGCGCCGGCGAGCTGACGCCCAGCGCCGTCACCTTGCCCGACTGGATATGCGCCAGCGCGGTCGGCAGATTGTCGAACATCAGGTCGATCTGCCCGCCCAGCAGGTCGTTCATGGCCCGAGCCACGCCCTTGTACGGCACATGGGTCAGGTCGATGCCGGCGGCGGCCTTGAGCAGTTCGCCCGCCAGATGGCTGGTGCTGCCCACGCCCGCGCTGCCGTAGGTGATGCGGCCCGGCTCGGCCTGGGCGCGGGCGATCAGTTCCCGCAATGAGCGGATGCCGCTCTGGGAGCTGGCCATCAGCACGTTGGCCACGAAGGCCACGTTGTTGATGGCGGCGAAATCCTTTTCGGCGTTGTAGCCCGGCTTGGGATAGAGATACTGGTTCACCGCCAGCGGGCCGGGCGTGGCCATCATGAGCGTCGCGCCGTCGCCGGCCGCGCGCGCCACTTCGGCGGCGCCGATGTTGCCGCCCGCCCCGCCCTTGTTCTCGACCAGCACCGGCTGTCCCAGGACCGCGCGCAGTTCCTCGGCCAGCAGGCGGGCCAGCACGTCGGTCGTGCCGCCCGCCGCGAAGGGCACGACCAGACGGATCGGCGGCCGCTTGGCCGCGTCCTGCGCCCGCGACGCGGCGGGTCCGACCAGGCCAGCGGCCGCCAGCGCCATGCAAAGACTGAAGCGGCGACGGGAAAGCGACGGCGCGGGCGCCAGGGTGGGAATCTGCTGTCGGGACACGATAAGCCTTGAAACGTGGTGAGGATGCGCCGGCCTCAGGCGCGGCCGGCGGCGCGCAATCCGGTCATGTTTTCCTGGCACCTCGGCGCGGGGTCGGCGAAGGGCCGCCGAAATAGGCGCTGGACGCTTCCAGCCGCCGCTCGAAGGCGTCGATGCGCTGTTGCGCGGCCTCGCCGCCGGCGACGGCCAGCTTGGCCAGCAGCCGCTCGACCAGCGCCAGCGATCCCACCATCGAATGGAAATAGGACGGCGTGCCAGCATCGAACAGCAAGGCCTGCGTGGCGTGGGCCTGGATCGGCGCCAGCGGGCTGTCGGTCAGCGCCAGCACCGGCACGCCGGCCTGGCGGCAATCCCGCGCCGCTTCCAGCGCCTGGCGTCCATAGGGATTCTGCGTGACGCAGACCAGCAGGTCCTCCGGCCCGGCGGCGTCGAGCTGGTCGGGATAGGTGCCGCCCAGTCCATGCACCAGCACGCCGTTGCCGGCGATCATGCTGTACGCGTAGGCGAAGTGATAGCTGATGGCGAAGCAGGACCGCGTGCCCAGGAAATAGAGGCGCCGCGCCGCGCGCATGCGCTGCACGGCCCGCGCGATGTCCTTGGGCGCATTGGCCACCGTGGGCGAGCGCGCATTGTCCAGGTGCGTGCGCAGCAGCGCGTCATCGAACTGGCTGGCGGTTTCGCCTTGCAGCCGGCGCACGCGTTCCTTGTAGGCCGGCGCGCCATGCCCCAGCGCGTCCTGGAACACCTGCCGGAACGGGCCGTAGCCGTCGTAGCCCAGCGCCTGCGCCAGACGCGCCATGCTGTTGGGCGACACGCCCGCCTGCGCGGCCTGCTGGCGCATCGACAGCAGACCCGCGTCGCGCGGGTTGCGCGCCACCCAGGCGGCGGCGCGCTGCAACTCGACGCCCAGCGCGGGGACTTGGGCCTCGATCAAGGCCATCAGTTCCTGGATCTGCATCCTGCCTTCTACACATTTGTACCGTGACGGTACAAATGTACCAGTGCGCGCGGCCAAGCGGCGCTGGGGAAAACGCTTAGGGCGCGGCGCGCGCGCCCGCGCGCCGCTACCCTCGCCCGCCGCCTCAGGCCAGGCTGCGGAACGCCTGATCCATGTCGGCGATCAGGTCTTCCTCGTGCTCCAGGCCGATGGAGACGCGGATCAGCCCTTCGGACACGCCGGCCGCGTCGCGCTCGGCCGCCGGCACGCCCGAGTGCGTGGTCGAGGCCGGATGGCAGACCAGCGATTCCGTGCCGCCCAGGCTCACCGCCGACTTGAACAGGCGCAGCGCGTTGATGATGCGGAAGGCCTTGGCGCGGCCGCCGTCCAGCACGAAGGCGAAGGTCGAGCCCGCGCCGCTGCATTGGCGCTTGTACACGTCCTGGTAGGCGGCATCGGCGATCAGTTCCGGGTGGTAGATGCGCACCGGCTCATGCGGATTGCCGGCCAGCCACTGCGCCACCTTGCCGGCGCTGCGGGCGGCCTGCTTCATGCGCAGCACCACGGTTTCCATCGAGCGCGTGATCATCCAGCAGGAATGCGGATCCAGCTGCGAGCCAAAGGCGCTACGGATGGCGCGCACCTTCTTGATCAGCTCCTTGCCGCCGGTGACGCCGCCGGCCACCAGATCGCTGTGGCCGCCGACATACTTGGTCAGCGAATACACGCACAGGTCCACGCCGTGCTCGGCCGGCTTCTGGAAGATGGGGCCGAGCAGCGTGTTGTCGCACACCGAGATCGGGCGATAGCCGTGGCGCGATTCGAAGGCGTCCAGCTCGGCCTTCATGGCGGCGAAGTCGACCAGCGAGTTGGTGGGATTGGCCGGCGTCTCGACGAAGAACAGCTTCACCGGCCCCTTGGCCGCGGCCGCTTCCAGCGCCTCGCGCATGCTGGCCGCCGACAGGCAGTCGCGCACCGGATGCGAGGCGACGCCCCACTCGGGGAAGATCTTGGAGATCAGCGTCTCGGTGCCGCCATACAGCGGCACCGACTGCACCAGCTGGTCGCCGGGCCGCAGGAAGGCCAGGAACACGGCGCTGATCGCCGACATGCCGCTGGATGTCACGGCGGCCGCCTCGGAGCCGTCCAGCAGCGACAGGCGGTCCTCGACGATTTCCAGGTTGGGATGGTTGAAGCGGCTGTACACCAGGCCGGCCGACTCGCCTTGCGGCAGGGGCTTGCGGCCCGACACCAGATCAAAGAACTCGGCGCCGTCCTCGGCCGAGCGGAACGCGAAGGTGGACGTCAGGAACACCGGCGGCTTGACCGCGCCTTCGGACAGGAAGGGGTCGAAACCGTAGGACATCATCTGCGTCTCGGCGTGCAGGGGACGGCCGAAGATGTCTTTCTTGTGGTAGTTCGAATAGCTCATGCTGTGCCTCAGTATCGGATGGGACCGGCCTGCCGGGCGGGCGCGTAGTGCTCGGAAAACGATAGCGCCGGCGGGCTCGGGGTGCACTGAAGTATGGGCGTGCGCGCCCGTAATATTCTTTCCATTTGAATTGTCATGAATGGATAATGGGAAAGACCCTTTCCTTTACGGCGATTTCAATGAAAGACACTGCCTTGTTACATCAACTTGACGCGATCGATTGGAAAATCATGAAAATCCTTCAAGAAGATGGGCGCCTGTCCAACGCCGAGCTGGCCGAGCGCGTGTCGCTGTCGGCCTCGCCTTGCTGGAAGCGGCTCAAGCGCCTGGAATCGTCCGGCGTGATCCGCGGCTATCAGGCCGTGCTGGACCGCCGCGCGCTGGGCATGGGCGTGGTGGCCTTCGTCAGCATCTCGCTGGAGAACCACACGGAAAAGACCTGCCAGGCCTTCGAGGCCAGCGTGCTCGCCATGCCCGAGGTCCTGGCCTGCCACAACACCACCGGCCAGCACGACTACCTGCTGCACATCATGGCGCGCGACTTCGACGCCTATTCCGAATTCCTGCGCAACCGGCTGCGCACGCTGCCCGGCGTGAAGGAACTGCTCAGCATGTTGTCCATGCACGAGGTCAAGTCCTCGACCCGGCTGCATCTCTGAGGGGCGATGTCATCTGGATGTAGCCAGCGCCGCCTAGAGTGTCGATTCCGATTGAATCCCAAAGAGGACTCCTTTCATGAAATCGACTCTCCGCATCGCGGCGGCTGGCGCCTGCCTGTCCGCTCTGGCGCTCGCCGCCACGCCCGTCCGGGCAGCCTCCCCCACCGTCACCCTGTATGGCCTGATCGACACCGGCCTGCAATACGTCAGCAATGGCCCGGGCGGCCACGGCAAGACGGGCATGAGCACGGGTAACCTGAGCGGTTCGCGCTGGGGCCTGCGCGGCTCCGAGGACCTGGGCGGCGGCCTGTCCGCCATCTTCACGCTGGAAAACGGCTTCGACTCCAGCAACGGCCAGACCATGCAGGGCGACCGCCTGTTCGGTCGCCAGGCCTATGTGGGCCTGTCCAGCAAGGACTGGGGCCGCTTCACGCTGGGCCGCCACAACACGCTGATGATCGAATGGATGAGCAAGTACAACCCGTTCGACAACGCCAACTTCTCGATCAAGCGCCCCGACCCCGCCTTCTCCGACCGCAGCGACAACACCGCGATGTACGTGGGCAAGTTCGGCCCGGTCTCGGTGGGCGCGTACTACAGCTTCGGCTGGAACAACGACCAGTCCTTCAGCGACCGCAGCCTGGGCCGCATGGTCGGCGGCGGCCTGCGTTACAAGTCGGGCGGCCTGGACGCCGGGCTGCTGTATCACGGCAAGAACGCCGACAAGCCCAAGACCGGCGCCGACAGCGGCAACCGCGAAGACCGCGTGATCGCCGCACTGTCCTATGACTTCGACGGCCTGCAGCTCTACGCCGGCTATCGCTGGCTCGAACAGAAGCTGGCGCGACGCAACTACAAGAACAACATGACCTGGCTGGGCGCGACCTACCTGCCGCGCCAGGACACACGCCTGTCCTTCGCCGCCTATCACCTGGACGACGCCGTCTGCGACGACATGAACAACGCCGTCTGCCCGGCCGCGCAGGCCGCCGGCTCCGGCCAGAAGTCCACCATGTTCGTGCTGGGCAGCGAGCATGACCTGTCCAAGCGCACCACGCTGTACGCGGTGGCCGCCTACGTGATCAACGACGACAAGGCCGCGCTCAGCCTGCTGGGCGGCAAGTACGGCGCCAACGTCGAGCCGGGCAAGAACCAGTTCGGCCTGAACCTCGGCCTGCGGCACCGGTTTTGAACGCGCCCGCCCCTGAATCGGGCGGCGCGGCCATCGCCGTGCGCGGCCTGCGCCACGCCTATAACGGCCACACCGTGCTCGACGGCGTGGACCTGGACGTGCCGGCCGGCACGGTGCTGGCCCTGCTGGGCCCGTCGGGCTGCGGCAAGAGCACGCTGCTCAAGGCCCTGGCCGGGCTGCTGCGCCCGCAGTCCGGCAGCATCAGCATCGGCGGCCAGACCGCGTTCGACGGCCGCCGCCACGATCCGCCCGAAGCGCGCGGCCTGGGCATGGTGTTCCAGGACTACGCCTTGTGGCCGCACATGAGCGTGGCGCAGAACGTCGGCTTTCCGCTGGAAATGCGCGGCGTGCCACGGCGCGAGCGGCCCGGGCGGGTCGCCGAGGCGCTGGCGCTGGTCGGGCTGGAAGCGCTGGCCGGGCGCCGCCCGTCCCAGCTGTCCGGCGGCCAGCAGCAGCGCGTCGCGCTGGCCCGCGCCATCGTCGCCCGCCCGCGCCTGCTGCTGTTCGACGAGCCGCTGTCCAACCTGGACCGCGACCTGCGCGAAACGCTCTGCGCCGAGATTGGCGCGTTGCTGCGCCGCCTGGGCGCCACCGCCGTCTATGTGACCCACGACCACCAGGAAGCCCATGCGCTGGCGCACGTGATCGCGCGCATGAAGCACGGCCAAATAGTGCCCACCCCCGAAGCGCTGCGCGCTTCCCCCTCCAGGGGGCGCCACTGCGGACCGGCAGAGCCGGATCCGCGTGGCCCCGCAGCGTAGCGCCCGCTGCAAGCGCTGCGAATCGCGCCCCACTACTACGGACGATTAGAATGAATCTCTTGAATTCCCCCAAACTTCTCGCATCGCTCTTCATGACCTTCACGCTCGGATTGGCCGCAGTACCGGCCAAGGCGCTCACCGTATACACCGCCGGCCCCGGCGGCCTGATCAAGCAACTGGCCGCCGGCTTCCAGGAAAAGACCGGCATCAAGGTCGACGTGTTCCAGGCCACCACCGGCAAGGTCATGGCGCGGCTCGAAGCCGAGGCCGCCAACCCGCGCGCCGACGTGCTGATCTCGGCCTCGTGGGACACCGCCCAGGACCTGGACCAGCGCGGCTGGCTGCTGCCCTACGAAAGCCCCAACGCGGCCCAGGTGCCGGCGCGCTTCAAGGCGCCGTCCTATGTGGCCCAGGGCATCTCGGCGCTGGGCATTGTCTGGAACACCAAGAGCGGCACGCCCGAGCCGCGCGACTGGGCCGACCTGACCGGCCCCGGCTTCAAGCAGGCGGTGACCATGCCCGACCCGGCGCTGTCCGGCGCCTCGCTGGACCTGCTGTTGGGCCTGCAGAACGCCCAGGGCGAGGCGGCGTGGAAGCTGTTCGAGACGCTGCGCGACAACGGCATGACCATTTCCGGCCCCAATGCCCAGGCGCTGACGCCGGTGCTGCAGGGCGCCAAGGCCGCCGTGTTCGGCGCGGTGGACTATGTGTCCTACGCCAGCGTCGAAAAGGGCGAGTCGGTGAAGGTGATCTTCCCGGCAGGCGGCACCGCCATCGCGCCGCGCCCCATGATGATCCTCAAGACCGCGCGCCAGCCCGACGAGGCGCGCAAGTTCATCGACTACGTGCTGTCCGAGGAAGGCCAGCGCGCCGTGGCCGACGCCTGGCTGATGCCGGCGCGCCAGGACGTGGCGGCCAAGCGCCCGCTGTTCAAGGAGCTGGCGCTGCTGCCCGAGGCCCAGGGCGCGTCCAGCGCGTCGCGGGCCGAGATTCTCGCCCGCTTCGCCCGCATCTTTAGCCAATAGGGGTTGTGCCCCCCCCGAAGCGCTACGCGCTCCCCCCAGGGGCGCGGCTGCGGCCCGAAAAGGTGGCCCCCACCCGAAGCGCTCCGCGCTTCCCCCCAGGGGGCGCGGCTGCGGCCCGGCAAAGCCGGCTCCGCGCTGCCCCGCTTGAGGGGGCATCGTCGAATGTCGTAATTCTGTATTCCCTTGCATGCTGTGCGGGTGGAGTACCCGTGCAATAACAACCGAGCAATCATGAAGAGCGTATTCATCCTGGCGGCCGCCACCGTGGCCGCCCTGGGCGTGCTCGTCGCGCTGCCCGTGGCCTTTGTCGTCCTGCAGGCCGTGTTTCCGCGACTGGCCGAAGGCTCGCTGGGCGATCCCTTCGGCGCCTGGGGCGCGGTGCTGTCGCAGCCCGGCACGCTGGCGCTGGTCGGCGGCACGCTGAAGCTGGGCCTGTCCGTGGCGGCGGTCAGCGCCGTCATCGGCATCCCGCTGGGCGCGTTGCGCGGCCTGTTCCGCCTGCCGCTGGCGCGGCTGTGGGATCTGCTGTTTCTCATCCCCTTCCTGCTGCCGCCCTATATCGCGGCCCTGTCCTGGACCATGGCGCTACAGCCGCGCGGTTTCCTGCAACAGCTGGCGGGCTGGCACCTCGGACCGCTGCTGTTCTCGTCCACCGGCGTGGCGCTGGTGATGGGACTGGCGATCTTTCCGGTGGTGTACTTCGCCGTGTCGCGCAGCATGGCGGCCTCGGGCTCTCGGCTGACCGAGGCGGCGCGGGTCTTTGGCGCGGGGCCGTGGCGCGGCTTCTTCCGCGTCACGCTGCCGCTGTCGCTGCCGGCCATCGGCGCCAGCCTGCTGCTGGCCTTCACGCTGGCCATCGAGGAATACGGCGTGCCGGCGGCGCTGGGCGCGCAGTCCGGCGTCAACGTGCTGACCACCGCCATCGAGCGCCGCCTGGCCGACTGGCCCATCGACCTGCCCGGCGCGGCGCTGCTGTCGCTGGTGCTGGTGGCGCTGGCGCTGACCGCCTTCGCGGTGCAGCGCGCGCTGCTCGCCGGCCGCGGCTTCGAGACCACCACCGGCAAGCCCGCGCCGCTGGCGCAGGCCGAGCTGGGCGCCTGGCGTCTGCCCGTGCTGCTGCTGTTCGCGCTGGTCGCGCTGGCGGCGGTGGCCGCGCCGCTGGCGTCCATGCTGGCGGCGGCGCTGACGCGCAACCTGTCCGGCGGGCTGTCGCTCGCCAACCTGACACTGGCCAATTTCAGCGCGCTGTTCCAGGCGCGCGGCGAGGCCTGGGACGCGCTGTCCACCAGCCTGTCGCTGGCCGCCGGCACCGCGCTGCTGGCCGGCTCGGTCGGCCTGCTGGCGGCCTGGTGCGTGGCCGGCCGCCACGTGCCCGGCGCCGCCGCCATCGACGGACTGGCGCTGCTGCCGGCGGCGCTGCCCGGCGTGGTGGTGGGCGTGGGCCTGATCCTGGCCTGGAACCAGCCCTTCTGGCCGGCCACGCCCTATGGCACCTGGGGCATCCTGCTGCTGTCCTATACCTGCCTGCTGCTGCCCTACCCCGTGCGCTACGTCGGCGCGGCGCTGGCGCAGATCGGCCCCAACCTGGAAGCGGCGGCGCGCGTGCACGGCGCCAGCGCCGCGCGCGCCTTGCGGCGCATCGTGCTGCCGCTGGTGCTGCCGGGGCTGGCGGCGTCCATGCTGATGGTGTTCGCGGTGGCCTCGCGCGAACTGGTCACGTCGCTGCTGCTGGCGCCGGCCGGCGTGCAGACGGTGTCGATCTATGTATGGCGCCAGTTCGAGCAGGGTTCGGTAGGCGAAGGCATGGCCATGGCGACGGTGGCCGTGGCGGCCAGCCTGACGCTGATGCTGGTCGCCAGCATCATCCGGCGGCGCGGCGCGGATTAGCTCGCGTCATCCGCTTGCCCCGGCCGCCGGCAGGCGGGCTACAGCGCGCCCTGCACCACGCGGTTGCGGCCCTGGCGCTTGGCCTGGTAGAGGCCACGGTCGGCCACCTGGATCAGGTCGGTGCAAGGCTGGTCTTCGGCGGGCAGCGCCGTGGCCGTGCCCACGCTGATCGTGAGCCAGGGGCCGCCGCCCGAGTCCTTCTGCGGGATCTGCATGGCTTCCACCGCGCGGCGCAGCTTCTCGGCCACCAGGCGCGCGCTGCCGGCCGGCGTGCCGGGCAGTACCAGGGCGAACTCCTCGCCGCCGAAGCGCGCCGCCAGATCGGTCGAGCGGTCGCAGCTGGCGAAGATGGTGTTGGCCACGCGCTTGAGCGCTTCGTCGCCGGCGATGTGGCCGTAGGTGTCGTTGTAGGACTTGAAGTGGTCCACATCGATCATCAACATGCTGATCTCGCGGCCATCGCGGCGCGCGCGCTGCCATTCGGCGTTCAGGTATTCGTCGAAATAGCGGCGGTTGCCCAGCCCGGTCAGGCCGTCGGAATTGGTCAGGCGGCGCAGTTCCATATTGCTTTCCAGCAGCTGCTGCTGGCTCTGGCGCAGCGCCTGGTAGGCCTCGTCGCGTTGCACCAGCGCCAGGTAGGAGCGCGAGTGGTAGCGGATGCGCGCCACCAGCTCGATGGAATCGGGCAGCTTGACCAGGTAGTCATTGGCGCCGGAGGAGAACGCCGCGCTCTTGATGGCTGGGTCTTCCTTGGTGGACAGCACGATGATGGGGATGTCGCGCGTGACCGGATGGTTGCGGTATTCCTTGACCAGGCTCAGCCCGTCCACGCCCGGCAGCACCAGATCCTGCAGGATCACCGTGGGCCGGGTCTGGATGGCCACGGTCAGCGCCTTGTACGGGTCCGAGCAATAGTGGAAGTCGATGTTGCCTTCCGTGGACAGGGCCCGCCTGATGGCTTCGGCGACCATGACCTGGTCGTCCACCAGCAGGACCATGGCGGCATGCGAATTCAGGTCGGCCGTGATCGGGCTGTCTATGGGAGGGTGCATGGTGCTTTCCTTGAATTACGTACTTTGTCTTGCTTTGCGCGCCGCTCAGGCAAAAGCCTTGATCAGGCGCGGCGCGATTTGGTCCAACGGCCGGATCTCCACGGCGGCCTGCATGGCCGCGGCCGCCTTCGGCATGCCATAGACGGCGCTGGTGGCCTGGTCCTGGGCGATGGTCAGGCAGCCGCGCTCGCGCAACGCCTTCAGCCCCCGGGCGCCGTCCTGCCCCATGCCCGTCAGCAGCACCCCCACCGCCATGCCGCGCCAGTGCTCTGCCACGCTATGGAAAAATACATCAATGGAGGGCCGGTACAAGCTTTCCTTGGGCTTCTCGGTGTAACGCAGGGTACCATCGGCCAGCATGTGCAGATGATCGTCGGTGCCGGCCAGCAACACCTGTCCGGCGGCCGGTTTTTCGCCCTCGCGCACCAGCCTGACGGGCAGCGGCACCTGATCGTTGAGCCAGTCCGCCATGCCGGCGGCGAACGAGGCATCCACATGCTGGACCAGCACGATGCCAGCCGGAAAATCCAACGGAATATCGCGTAACAACTGTGCCAGGGTGGCGGGCCCGCCCGCCGAGGCGCCGATCACCAGCAGGCGCCGGGAATCCGGCTGTTCGCTGGGCCGGGCCACCGGCGTCAGCGTCGGCCGGCTGCCGTAGCGGCCGATCAGCCAGCCGATATTGCGGATCTTGCGCAGCAGCGGCGCCGCCGCGCCGCGCAGGTCGGCGCTTCCAACCACCGGCGTGTCGGCCGCGTCCAGCGCGCCGTAGCCCATGGCGTCGAACACCCGCGCCGTGTGGCGCGCCACGTCCACCGTAACCACCACGATGGCGCAGGGCGTCTCGGCCATGATGCGGCGGGTGGCCTCGACGCCATCCATGACGGGCATGATCAGGTCCATCAGCACGACGTCGGGACGGTCGCGGGCGCATTGCTCGACGGCTTCCTGGCCGTTGGACGCCACCCAGGCCACTTCCAGGCCGGGCTCCAGCGCGATCGCCCGCCGCAGGGTTTCGACCGCGATCTGCAAATCGTTGACGATCCCGATTCTCACGTCTGAGCCCTTCCGATGAGGTCCTCGACGGCATCCAGCAGCGCATCGTCGTGGAAACTGCCCTTGGCCAGGTAATAATCCGCGCCCGCGTCCAGACCCCGCCTGCGATCCTCTTCGCGGTCCTTGTAGGACACTACCATTACCGGCAGGCTTTGCAAACGCGGGTCAGCCTTTATACGGGACACCAGTTCGATGCCGTCCATGCGCGGCATGTCCACGTCCGTGACCACCAGGTCGAAGGCATCGGTGCGCAGCATGTTCCAGCCGTCCATGCCGTCCACCGCCACGGCCACCTCGAAGCCCCGGTTGACCAGCAGCTTGCGCTCCAGCTCGCGCACGGTCAGCGAATCGTCGACCACCAGCACGCGCTTGCGCCGGCGCGCCTGCGCCACCTGGCCGCCGCCGTCCACCCGGGTCAGCCGGCCGCCCTCGATGAGCTTCTGCACCGACAGCAGCATATCCTCGACATCCAGGATCAATAGCGGCCGGCCGTCATCCATCAACGCCCCGGCCATCACGTCCTGCACCTTGCCCAGGCGCGGATCCAGCGGCTGCACGACCACGGTGCGCTCGCCCACGTAGCGGTCCACGGCGATGCCGTACAGCCGTTCGTGGTCGCCCACCAGCACCACGCAGACCGATTCGGCGGCCGGCGCGGGCTCGCCCGAGCGCAGGATCTGGCGCGCCGAGACCAGCCCGACCTGCCGGTCCATGAAGCGGAAATGCTGGTGCCCCTCGAGCTGCTCGATGTCGATCGCCGGCACCTGCAGCGCGTGGCTGACATAGGCCAGCGGGAAGGCGTAGATCTCGTTCTGCACCTCGACCAGCAGGCTGCGCACGACCGATAGCGACAGCGGCATCTCCAGCACGAAGCGCGTGCCCTGCCCCGTGTGCTGATGCACGCGGACCGCGCCGCGCAACTGGCGCACCATGTTCTGGACCACGTCCAGCCCCACGCCGCGCCCGGAAATCTCGGTGACTTCGCCACGCGTGCTGAAGCCGGACAGGAACAGGAATTCCAGCAGTTCGGGTTCGCTCAGGCGCGCGGCCGTCTCGGCGTTGGTCAGCTTGCGCTGCACCACCTCGACCCGCAGCCGGTCCAGCGAGATGCCGCCGCCGTCGTCCGACAGTTCGATCAGCAGCATGCCGGCGGCATGCCGCGCCGACAGGCGGATCAGGCCTTCCGGCGGCTTGCCGGCCTCGATGCGGTCCATCGGCATCTCAATGCCGTGGTCCACCGCATTGCGCAGCAGGTGCATCAGCGGCGCGTCCAGCTTGTCCAGGATGTCGCGGTCGACCTGGGTGGATTCGCCCTCCACCTCCAGCCGCACCTGCTTGCCCAGCGAGCGCCCCAGGTCGCGCACCATGCGCGCCATGCCGCCCAGGCCGTCGCCGAAGGGCCGCATGCGGCAGGCCAGCGCCGTGTCGTACAGCCGCTGCGCCAGATGGCCCATGCGCCAGCCGAACTCGTCGACCTCGGCCGTGCGTTCGGCCAGCTCGCGCTCTGACTGTTCGACGATGCGCTGGGCGTCGTCCAGCGCCGCCTGCACCCGCGCGTCGATCGTCTGGCCGGCCAGCGCCGCGCGCACGCCGTCCAGCGCCTGCCCGGCGCCCGCCTGCATGCGCCGCAGCCGCAGCATGGACGCGCTGAACGGCGCGATCCAGTGTGATTCGACCAGCGTCTCGCTGGACAGGCCCAGCAGCTTGTTCAAGGTATCGGCGGTGACGCGCAGCACGCGCTCGCCTTCGGCCAGGGCCTGGTCGCTGGAGCGCCGCAACGGCACCGGGTCGGACGGCGCGGGCGGCGGATCGTCCGGCCGGTGCAATGGCGGCAGGAAATCGGATGGCCGGGGCTCGCGCGGCGGCGGCGGTGGCGCATCCGGCGGCAGGTTGGGCGCGTTGCTCAGGCGCTCGACCAGCTGGTCGATCTCCGCGCCCAGCTCGACGCCGGGCGTGGCCACGCGCTGCAGCAGGTCCGTGCCCAGCAGCAGCGCGTCGATATCGCTGGCCTGCAGGCGCAGCCGGCCTTCCTGCGCCGCCACCAGGCAGTCTTCCATCGCATGCGCGATGCGCACCGCCGGATGCAGGTCAACGATGCGCGCGGCGCCCTTGAGCGAATGCGCCGCGCGCATGCAGGCTTCCAGCTGCGCGGCCGAGGTCGGGTCGTGCTCCAGCGCCAGCAGGCCGTTGTTCAGCACCTGCACCTGGGTGCGGGTTTCCAGCTGGAACAACTCCAGCAGGGACGCGTCTCGCATCTGGTCCGGGTTCACGCCAGACTCCGTTCCAAGGCTTGCATCAGCAAGGTTTCATCCAGGACGCCCACGCTGTGGCCGCCGCAGCGCGCCACCCCGCGCGAGTATTTCAGGCTGGCGCCCGCCACCGTGGCCGGCAAGGGCTCCAACCGCTCCAGGTCGACGGAATGGATGCCCTCGACCTCGTCCACCGGCAGCACCACGGCGCGGCCCGCGCCGCCGAAGATCAGCATGCGCGCGGCGCCGGCGCGCTCGCGCGGTTCGGGCCCGGCGGCCTCCAGCCCGAGCAGCCGCGCCAGCGACAGGCAGACGGTCAGCGTGCCGCGCACATTGGTCACGCCCAGCACCGTCGGATCGCGCCGGTGCGGCAGCGGCAACACCGGGCGCGTGGCGGCCACCTCGTCCAGCGCCCGGGTCGGCAACCCCAGCCATTCACGGTGCAGCCTGAACACCAACAGCGAGGCGCGCCGAAAGGCGGGTTCGCGCGCCGTCGCGGCGGGGTCGCCGACGGTATCGCCGTCCTCCAGCTCGGCCTGCGGCGGCAGCCGGTCCAGGATGCGCTTGGCGGCGGTGGCGTACACCGGGCAATTGCGGCAATGCACATGTTCGGGAAGCTTTGGACAGCTCTGGTCGCCGCGGATGCCGATGCGGTTCCAGCAGTCGTCCACGTCCGCCAGCGCGGCATGCAGTTCAGTCACGTCGGGCCTCCTGGCGCGCCGCGCGCGCCTGCAGCCTGCGCGCGCCCTCGTGGTCGCCTTCCGAGGCGACCAGCGCGGCCAGGTGCAGCAGGGCTTCGCGATGGTTGGGCTGCAGGTACAGGACCTTGCGGTAGGCGGCCTGCGCCTGGCGGGCATCGCCCGCCGCGTCCTGCAGCAGGCCTTGCAGATAGAAGCCATCGGCGCTGGCGCCATAGCGCTCCAGGTGCGCGCCGCAGCGCGCGATCGCGTCCTGCACGCGCCCCTGGTCCGCCAATGCCTCGATCTGGCGCAGCGAGATCTCGGCCTCGGATTCCGGGCTGGCCGCGACGGCCACGGCCGGCGCAACCGGCGGCAGCGGACGGGCCGGGCCGGGCACGGGCCGCGCCGGCGCGGGCTGGCGCGGCGCGACAAGGCGCGGCGCCGGCTGGACCGACAAGGCGACCGGCTTGAACAAGGGCGCGACAGCCGCCGCCGCATCGGGGCGAGGCCGCGCCAGGAAGGCGAAGCAATGCGGTATCGCCACCGGCGGCAGCCGGCGCGCCGTGAGCAGGCTGGTTTCCGCCGGACCCACGAACAGCACGCCATCGTCGCGCGTGTGGCGCCTGAGCACCTGCACGGCGCGCTCCTGGGTGGCCTGGTCGAAGTAGATCAGCAGGTTGCGGCAGAACACGAAGTCGTAGGCCGGCGCGTGCGCCAGCAGCCCGGCATCGAACAGGTTGCCCGACTGGAAGCGCACCCGCTCCATCACCTGCTGCGACAGCTGGTGGCCGTCGCCGGTCTCGATGAAATGGCGATCGCGGTAGTCCAGCGCATCGCCACGGAAGGAATTGCGCCCGTACAGGCCCCGACGCGCGAACTCGACCACGCGCTCGCTGATGTCCAGCGCATCGATCAGGAAGCGCGAGGCGGGCACGCCGGCGTCCAACAGGGCCATGGCGATGGAATACGGCTCCTCGCCGCTCGAACAGGGCAGGCTCAGCACGCGCAGCACGCGCTCGTCGGCCGCGCCGGCGCCGAACAGCCGCTCGCAGGCCAGCTGCGCCATCGCCTGCTGCGACTCCGGATAGCGGAAGAACCAGGTCTCGGGCACGACCACCGATTCGATCAGCAGCTGCATCTCGGCGGGCGAGGCCTGCACCCGCATCAGGTAATCGCGCTCATCGTCCACGCCGGTCGCGCCCATGCGGTGGCGCACGGCGCGCTCGACCGCGGCCGCGCCGATCGAGCGGCTGTCCAGCCCCATCTTGCGCTTGAGCAGCCCGCTGAACTCGTCGACCAGCATCATGGCGCGGCTCCCGGCCGCGCGTCGTCGGGCGCGGGATACAGCAGCGCCCGCGCCTCGGGCGGCAACAGGTCATCGACGGTCACGGCCTGCACCATGCCGCCGGCGTCGGATAGCACCGGCCCCAGGTAGCGCGCCTGCCGGTTGTCCAGCGCCAGCGGCCGGAAGGCGGCCGGGTCGAAGTGCACGGTCTCGGTGGCCTGCTCCAGGATCAGCCCCAGCACCCGCTCGCCGCCCAGGGCCGGCGCGCGATAGCGCAGCAGCGCCAGCCGCGTGCTGGTGACGGTGGCGGCCTGGCCGCAGCCGGCCAGCGCGCTCATGTCGATGACCGGCACGCCCTCGCCGTGCCTGGACAACAGGCCCGCCACCCAGGCCGGCGTGCCCGGCACGCGCTTGAGCGGACGCCAGCCCAGCACCTCGATGATGTCGGCCGCGTCCAGCGCGTAGCGGTCCCGGCCGATGCGGAACAGCAGGTAAAGCCGCCGCCCCGTGGAAGCGGCGGCTGGCGGCGCGGACAGTGATTCGGTCATGACGGCGGTCACACCTTGAAGCGGGACACGCCGCTGCGCAGGTCGTTGGCCACCAGCGTCAGTTCCTCGATGGCCAGGCTGGACTGGCGCAGCGATTCCACGGTCTGTTGCGCGGCGTCGCTGAGCTGCTGCAGGGCCTGGTTGATCTGCTCGGCGCCGGTGGCCTGGGCCTGCATGCCCTCGTTGACCATCTGGACGCGCGGCGCCAGCGTCTGCACCTGCTGGATGATTTGCGACAGCTGGTCGCCGACCTGCTGCATGTCGGCCATGCCGCGCCGCACTTCCTCGGAGAACTTGTCCATGCCCATCACGCCGGCCGAGACCGAGGACTGGATCTCGCGCACCATCTGCTCGATATCGTAGGTGGCGACGGCGGTCTGGTCCGCCAGGCGGCGGATCTCGGTGGCCACGACCACGAAGCCGCGACCGTATTCACCGGCTTTTTCCGCCTCGATGGCGGCGTTCAGGGACAGCAGGTTGGTCTGGTCGGCCACCTTGGTGATCGTGGTCACGACCTGGGTGATGTTGCCGGCCTTCTCGTTCAGGATGGCCAGCTTGGCGTTGACCGAGCCAGCCGCGTCCACCACGTTGCGCATGGTGTCTTCCATGCGCGCCAGGCCGACCTGGCCGCTGCCGGCCAGCGAGGCGGTCTGCTCGGCCGCGCCCGACACTTCGGTCATGGTGCGCACCAGCTCGCGCGAGGTGGCGGAGATTTCGCGCGAGGTGGCGCCGATCTCGGTGGTGGTGGCCGCCACTTCGGACGCGGTGGCCTGCTGCTGCTTGGACGTGGCGGCGATCTCGGTGACCGAGGTGGCGACCTGCACGGCCGAACGCTGGGTCTTGCCGACCAGGCCGGTCAGCTCGTCCACCATGCCGTTGAAGCCGGTTTCGATGGCATTGAATTCGTCCTTGCGCGCCAGGCGCAGGCGGCGGCTGAGATCGCCGCTGCCGGTCAGCTCCAGGGTGCGGACGATGTCGCGCATGGGATCAACGATGGCGCGCAGCAACAGGTAGCCACAGATGATGGCCGCGACGATGGCCATGGCCAGCGAGATCAGCATGCCGTATTCAGCGGTGTCCACGGCCTTGCCGATGCTGGTGCTGGACAGGTCGGCCTGTGCCTTGTTGGCCGCCACGATCTGGGCGATCAGTTCGCGCCCGGAATAGAAAGCGGGCCGCAACTCGGTCTTGATGCGGGCCTCGGTGCGCGCCAGGTCGACCTGCGTGGACGCGCCCAGGATGTCGGCGCGGATGCGCTTGTATTCCTGCAGCGCCTTCTCGAAGCCGTCGAACATCTTGATATCGTCGGCGCGCGACATGGTGCGGCGGTACTGCTCGACGTTGGTATCCAGCGCCTGGTCGTTCTTGGGCAGCGAATCGAGCAGCGCGCGGCGTTCCTGGTCGGTATCGGCGTGGAAGGCGTCCTGCACCGCCACGAAACCGGCGAACCAGGCCGAGCGGATCTCGGTGCTGTAGTACAGGCCAGGCACCGCATCGTCCCTGATGGTCATGGCCTCCGACTCGATATGCAGCAGCCGACGGTAGTCGACCACCACCATCAGCGTCATGATGGCCAGGATGACCAGGAAGCTGGCGAGGATGCGTTGGCGCAGAGTCAGATTCTTCATGCCGGGAGACCTTGTGCGAGAACGACGCGGTCCGTCATGCGGGCCGCGCCGAGGGATGTTCCCGCGCAGCTTGCGGCGGCGCGGGAACCCCGTCCATTACGGAGGTGTTCAAATTTCCAGCAATTATTGCAAAGCCATCGCCGGCAAGCCATGAAAATAGGGGGGCAACCCCCAATAAAGCGCTTCCGCGTCGGAAAAAAGCAAAGCCCGGTTACAACGGGCTTGTCTTTTTCCCTGCCAAACCGTACCGAAGCCGGCGGTCCGGCCCCGGTTCTCGCGCCGTTCAACCAGCCCAGAGCGCCGACGGCGGCCGGGCCGACACCCAGTCCCGCGCCTGTCCGTAGGCATGGGCCAGCCGCAGCACGTCCAGGTCGCCCTGGGGCGGCCCGATCAGTTGCAGCCCCGCCGGCAGGCCGGCCTGGCCGAAACCGGCCGGCACGCTGATCACCGGGCAGCCGGACAGCGTCCAGGGCGTCACCACCTCCATCCAGCGGTGATAGGTGTCCATGTCGCGGTCCGCGATCCGCTTGGGCCAGTCCAGCTCGGCGTCGAAGGGAAAGACCTGGGCCGTCGGCACCGCCAGGTAGTCGAACTCGTCGAACATGGCCAACACCGTCTGATACCAGGCGCTGCGCTCGGTGGAAGCCTGGTAGACCTGGTGCGCGGTCATGCCGGACAGGCCCTCCACTTCCCAGACCAGCGCCGGCTTGACCAGCGCGCGCTTGGCCGGATCCTGCAGCAGCGCCTGGAACTGGCCGCCCACCATCAGGTGGCGATGCGCCAGCCAGATGCGCCACAGGCGTTCGCCGTCGAACGGCACGCGGTGGGCGTCGACCTCGCAGCCCACCGCCCGCAGATCCTCCAGCGCCGCCTCGCACAGCGCCAGCACGCCCGGCTCCATCGGCAGGTGGCCGCCCCAGTCGCCCAGCCAGCCGATGCGCTTGCCGCGCAGGTCGGCGTCCAGCGGCTGCGCGAACTGCGCCGGATCGCCGGTCAGCGACAAGGGCACGCGGCGGTCATGGCCGGCCAGCACCGACAGCATCAAGGCCACGTCGCGCGGGTTGCGGCCCATCGGTCCTTCGTAGGCCAGCTGCTTGAGGAACACCTCCGGCGCCGGGCCGTAGGGCACGCGGCCCGCCGAGGGGCGAAAACCGTAGACATTGCAGAAGCCCGCCGGATTGCGCAGCGAACCGCCGAAGTCGCTGCCGTCGGCCACCGGCAGCATGCGCGCCGCCAATGCCGCGGCCGCCCCGCCGCTGCTGCCACCGGCGCTGCGCGCCAGGTCATAGGGATTGCGGGTGATGCCGTACACCTGGTTGTAGGTATGCGAGCCCAGGCCGAACTCGGGCACGTTGCTGCGCCCGATGAAGACCGCGCCCACCGCGCGCATGCGCCCGGCGACGATGGAATCGTGCGCCGTCACCTGGTCCTTGAACACCAGCGAGCCCATCGACGTCACCATGCCGCGCACCGCCGTCAGGTCCTTGGGCGCCTGCGGCATGCCATGCAGCCAGCCGCGCCACTGGCCGGCCGCCAGCTCGGCGTCGCGGTCGTCGGCCTCGCGCAGCAGCTCGTCGCTGTCGCGGCGCGCCACGATGGCGTTGACCGCAGGATTGACCCGGTCGATATGCGCCAGATAGGCAACCATGACTTCGCGGCACGACACATGACGCTGGCGTATGGCATCGGACAAGGCGTGCGCCGGCATGGCGACGATGTCGTTCAGGTCGGGCGGTGTGGCTGCGTGCATGCGGGTCTCCTTGTGGCGCCGCCGCCTGCGGCGGCGCGCTGTCGTTTTGTCGGACCGCGGCATCGTGGCCGCGGTCCCCGCGCATATACTACGCCGCCCCGCCGCGCGCGGCGCAAGCGCCCGCTCAGTCCGGCTTGCGTTCCTTGCCGATCAGGTCGACGAGGCCGTCGGACAGCGTCCCGCGCCAGCTCAGGTAGTCATGGCCGCCCTCCACTTCCTGGTGGGTGACGCGATAGCCCTTGGCGCGCAGCACGTCGCGCAGGTGCCGGTTGGTCTCGACGATGCCCGGCTGGCTGCCGCGCCCCATTTCGAAGCGTCCGGCCACCATGTAGAAGCGCACCGGCAGCGTGCGGATGGCGGCGAACTGGCGGGTCAGCCACTGGTCTTCCTCGCCCGTCGGCGCCCACCAATAGGATCCGGACTGGCTCAGTACATTGCCGAACACCTCCGGATGCCGCAGCGCCGCATACGACGAGGCCAGCCCGCCGTAGCTCGAACCGCCGATCACCGTGCGCGCGGCCGGTGCGTACAGGCCCTGCCTGCGCGCCCAGGGCATCAGCTCGCGCGCCAGGAACTCGGCGAAATCGGGATTGGGCGGCAGCTCGGCCGAACGCGAATCGGCGGTGGGATTGGAGATCAGAATCGCGGCGGTGGGCGGGATCGCGCCGGCCGCGATCATGTTGTCCAGGATCACGGGCGTGGGCACCCGGCTCAGGTACGGACCGGCATCGAACAGCACCAGCACGTGATTGTCGGCGCCGGCGGGCTGCCAGCCCGCCGGCCGGTACAGATGGATCTCGCGGGTATTGCCCAGGATGGCGCTCTTGAGTTCCAGGGCCTGCACCGTGCCCGGCGTGACGCCGGCGCGCGGCGCGATCCAGGGCTGCGGCGGCGCATCGGCCAGTTCCAGCGCCGAGGAATACTGGAAGGGATCGATGCCGCGCGCCGGATAGGCCTTGGCATTGAGCGGATCGGCCTGCGCGGTGGCCAGGATGGCGCGCCGGCGCTGGCCGTCCGAGGCTGGCAGCTCGGGCACGTCCGGCGCCAGCCGGTACGACAGGCGCGCCGTGCGCGGCAGCGCGAAACTGCGGTACCAGACATCGGACTGGCCCAGGCGCTCCAGTTGCGCGTGGTCCGAGGTCGGGCTGCCGAACAGCCGCACATTGCGCTCGGCCCCGCGCCACAGGAAGGTGACGAGATCGCGCTTGTCGTCCAGCCGCTCGACCAGCGGCGCGCCCTGCTGCGCCACCTCGCGCCAGAAGGCGGCGGTGTCGCCGCCCTGCCCCAGCGTGCGCGCCAGCGCGGCGATGCGCGGGCTGTCGATCCCGGGCGCGGGCGCCTGCTGCGCCGACAGCGGCAGGCGCTCGACCACCTTGAACTGGTAAGCGCCGTCGCCCTGCGCCCGCAGCGTGTAGCGGCCGGTCGCCGGCGCCACCAGCATCAGCGCCCCGGCGGGCTTTTCGGCGTCGCTCAAGCGCCGCAGGTGCCGGCCGTCGGCGTCCAGCAGGTCCAGCGTGACGCCGCTGGCGGCGGCCCAGGTGCCGCTCAGGTAATCGCCGCGTTCCAGGTCGAGCCGGGTATCGACCGGCGCGCGCGGCGTGACCACGCCCTGCGCCTGCTGCGCCGACACCGCGCCCGCCCAGGCCAGGATCAGCCCGGCGGCGCGCCAGGCATGGCGTTGCGCCATCTTGTGCTTCATGGATGCTCCCGCGGGTCTGCCCGCAAGTGATATGTAAATAGAAATCTATTTCATTATCACAGAAAAACGGGGCCAGCTTGCTGCCGCCGCCCCGCCCTTCAGGGAAACAGGCGCTGCGCCAGATGGTCGATGAAGACCCGCAGCTTGGGAGAAACATGCCGGCTGGCCGGCCACAGCGCCCACAGCGTGCCGTTGCCCCGGGTGCGCTCTTCCATGACGATGCGCAGGCTGCCCCCGGCCAGCTCCCGGCGCACGGTGAAGTCCGGCAGGCAGACGATGCCCTGTGCGTTCAGCGCCAGGTGGATGCGCATCTCCACGCTGTTGCAGACGAGTGTCAGCGGCAGTTCGGGCGCCTGCGCCTCGGCCGCCGTCTTCAGCGGCCAGCGTTCGAGCCGGCCGGTGCTGGGATAGCGGTAATGCAGGCAGGCGTGGCGCTGCAGGTCGGCGGCCTTGCGCGGCTCGCCGTGCTGGCGCAGGTACTCGGGCGACGCCACCAGGATGCGGCGGAACGCGCCCAGCCGGCGGCGCTTGAGTCCGGAATCGTCCATCTCGCCCGTGCGCACCACGGCGTCGTAGCCGTCGCCGATCACGTCGACCATGCGGTCGGTGAAATCCAGGTCCAGCGATACATCGGGATAGCGCTGCATGAACTCGGCGATGGCCGGCTCGAACAGGCCGCTGTAACGCGGCAGGCTCACCCGCAGCTTGCCGCGTGGCGCGTCGGATGCCTCGGACAGCTCCAGCTCGGCCGCCTCGACCTCGCACAGGATGCGGCGGCAGCGCTCCAGGAACTTCTCGCCCTCCGGCGTCAGGGCGATATGCCGCGTGCTGCGGTGAAACAGCCGCACTTTCAGCCGTTCCTCCATGCGTGCCACGCTCTTGCCCACCGCCGACGGCGACACGCCCAGCACGCGTCCCGCCTCGGAAAAACTGCGCGTTTCCGCCACCAGCACGAACACGCTGATGCCGCTCAGGCTGTCCATCGCTACCGCTCCCCGGCTTGCCGCGACAGCGTCGCGGACTTCTGCATTACGGACTTCAATGTCCTGAATATTCGGAATACTAGCCTGTTTTTCTTTAACGGCCAGCCCCCTATTCTTGCCGGGACCGTGGCGCCAGGCGCGCCTCTCCTCTTGGCTTCCCGCAACATGACGACTGACCCGAACTCCGTTTCCACCACTTCCCGGCGCTGGCTGCAGCTGCTTTCCGCCTGCCTGACCGCCCTGCTCATCCCGCTCTGCTTCACCGGCCCTGCCGTGGTGCTGCCATCCATCAGCCAGGCCCTGGGCGGCACGCCCGTCGAGCTGAACTGGGTGCTCAACGGCTACATCCTGGCCTATGGCAGCGTCATCATGGTGGCCGGCAGCCTGGTCGACCTGATCGGCCCGCGCCGCGTCTGGCTGCTGGGCCTGGCGCTGTTCTGCGCCGCCACCTTCCTGCTGCCGCTGGCGCCGTCGGTCTTCTGGATGGACGTGCTGCGGCTCGCCCAGGGCACGGGCGGCGCGGCCGCCTTCGCCGCCGCCATGTCCTCGCTGGCGCCGCTGTTCCACGGCGCGGCGCGCGCCCGCGCCTTCAGCCTGCTGGGCACCACCTTCGGCATCGGCCTGTCCTTCGGTCCGCTGGCCTCCGGCTGGCTGGTCGAGGCGGCGGGATGGCAATGGGTGTTCCTGGCCACCGGCCTGGTCGGCCTGCTGGGCGCGGCCATGGTCGCGGCCAGCGTGCGCGCGGCGCCCGCCGGCATGCGCGGCCGGCTCGACTGGCGCGGCGCGCTCTGCTTCACCGGCGCGCTGGGCCTGTTCACCTGCGGCATGCTGCTGGCGCCCGAAACCGGCTGGAGCAGCCCCGGCGTGCTGGCCGCGCTGCTGGCCTCGGCCGTGCTGACCGTGGTGTTCGTGCGCGTCGAACGCCGCGTCGCCAGCCCGCTGCTGGAGCTGGGCCTGTTCCGCAACGCCCGCTTCGTCGGCGTGCAGGCGCTGGCCGCCTCGCCCGCCTTCCTTTTCATCGCGCTGATCGCCATGCTGCCGGGCCGCTTCATCGGCATGGATGGCTACGGCGCGCTGGCGGCCGGCCAGCTCATGATCGGCCTGGCCGCGCCGCTGCTGGTCGTGCCCTTCCTGGCCGCGCTGCTGACGCGCTGGTTCAGCCACGGCCTGCTGTCGGCGGCGGGCCTGCTGGTCGCGGCTTGCGGCCTGCTCCTGCTGGAAGACGCCCTGGCGCAAGGCGGCGGCCTGCTCCTGCCCATGGGCCTGATCGGCGCCGGCATCGGCCTGCCCTGGGGCCTGATGGACGCGCTGGCGGTCAGCGTGGTCGACAAGGACAAGGTCGGCATGGCCACCGGCATCTTCAACACGGTGCGGGTATCGGCCGACGGCGTGGCCATCGCGGTGCTGAGCGCGCTGCTGGCCTTCCTGATCCAGGCGCGGCTGGGCGCGGCGCTGCCCGCCGACCCCGCGCTGGCCCTGGCCGCGAACCGCGCGGCGCTGGGCCAGCTGGCCGAGGCGTCCGCCCTGCTGCCGGGCGCGGCCGACCTGCTGCGCCAGAGCTACGGCCAAGCCTTCGGCGTCGTGCTGCGGGTGCTGGCGGCCATCGCGGTGCTGACCGCCGTGCTGATCTACGCGCTGCTCGGCAGGCGCGAAGGCGCGCGCGCCGGGGGCCGCGCCACGGCCTGAGTGGCCGCCCTGCCCCGGGGAGCATGCGTGCCGCCGGGACCGGCCCGCCTCGCTCGCCGCGAGGCGCCGACCTGCCCGCCGCCACGCTTGCGCCAGATCAAGCCGGCCCGCTGTGGCGCGCTCTAAGATCGCCTGCCTTCACTTCCGCCCGGAGACGATCTTGGACACGCCGCCCCTCTGCACTGAAGACGATATCCGGGACCTGGTCGAGACCTTCTATGGCAAGGTCCGTTCCGACGCGCTCCTGGGACCCGTGTTCAACGGCATGGTCCATGACTGGGACGAGCACCTGACGCGGCTGTCGGACTTCTGGTCGGCCGTGCTGCTGGGCACGCGGCGCTTTGCCGGCATGCCCATGCCCACGCATGTGGCCATGCCCAATCTCAGCGCCGCCCTGTTCGAACGCTGGCTGGCCCTGTTCGGCCAGACCACCGCCGCGCTGCCCAACCGCCCGATGGCCGACGCCGCGATGCAGATGGCGCAGCGCATGGCGCGCAGCCTCTGGTACGGCTACCAGCTCAGCCGCGATCCCAGCCTGCCGCTGGCCGAGCTGCGGCCGGCCGCGCCGCCCCACTGAAGACGGCCGGACAACACCCCGCATCGTTCCCGGCCAACCGCGCTCAGCGCAGCGTCCACCAGGCCGGCAACAGCGCGCGCACCTTGGCGCGGCGATAGCGGTCGTCGATCAGGTGCACGGTGCCGCTGTCGTGCTCCGTGCGGATCACGCGGCCGGCCGCCTGCACCACCTTCTGCATGCCCGGGTAAAGATAGGCGTAGTCGTAGCCGTGTTCCTGGCCATAGCGCGCGTCCAGCAGGCGCCGCATGTTCTCGTTCACCGGATTGACCTGCGGCAGGCCCAGCGTGGCGATGAAGGCGCCGATCAGCCGCTTGCCGGGCAGGTCCACGCCCTCGGCGAAGGCCCCGCCCAGCACCGCGAAGCCCACGCCGCGCCCCTCTTCCGTGAAGCGCGCCAGGAAGGCCGCGCGGCCCGCCTCGTCCATGCCCGGCGTCTGCTGCCAGACCGGCACCTGCGGATGGCGCGCGCGCATCAGCTCGGCCACGCGCGCCAGATAGTCGAAGCTGCTCAGGAAGCCCAGGTAGTTGCCCGGCCGGCTGGCGTACTGGCTGGCGATCAGGTCGGCGATAGGCTCGAGCGAACGCTCGCGGTCGCGGTAGCGCGTGGACACATGGCCGGCCACTCGCACGTCCAGCTGCTCGGCCCGGAACGGCGCGGCCACGTCGATCCAGTCGGTGGCGGCGGGCAGGCCCAGCGTGTCCTGGAAGAAGCGCGGCGGACTGAGCGTGCCCGAGAACAGCACCGTGGCATGCGCCGTCGCGAAGCGTCCGGCCAGGTGCGGCGCCGGAATCACGTTGCGCACACACAGCGTGGACAGCGGCGTCTTGGCCCCGGCCGCGCCCGGCTGCGCCAGCGTGGCGTCGAACAGCGCGTGCGGGCCGTACAGCTCGGCCAGGCGCTGGAAGTGCAGCGCCTCGAAATGGAAGGCCAGCACCGGATCGTCCTGCCCCAGCGGCATCTCGGCCAGCACCTCGGTGATCGCCGCCGTGGCCTTCTGCAACGCCGCCAGCACGCCCGCCGGCGGCGCGTCATAGGCCTGGTACGGCTCGGCCTGCTTGCGGTTGAAGGCCTGCCAGGAGCGGTGCAACCCGTCCAGCGCCTTCTTCAGTGGCTTGGGCGCGGCCTGGCGCGCGCCGGCCAGCGTGGCCTGCGACAGCTCGGCGGTGTACATGCGGCGCGCGCGGTCGACCAGGTTGTGCGCCTCGTCCGCCAGCACCGCGACCTTCCACTGGCCGGCCTGCGTCAGCGCGTGCAGCATGGCCGTGGCGTCGTAGTAATAGTTGTAGTCGCCCACCACCACGTCGCTCCAGCGGGTCAGCTCCTGCGCCAGGTAGTAGGGGCAGACGCCGTGGGCCGCCGCTACCTGGCGCAGCGCGGCGGCGTCCATGCGGCCGTGCGCCAGCGCGCCGGCGCGGGCCGGCGGCAGGCGGTCGTAGAAGCCTCGCGCCAGCGGGCAGGACTCGCCGTGGCAGGCCTTGTCCGGATGCTCGCAGAGCTTGTCGCGCGCCTGCAGTTCCAGCACCCGCAGGCCGGGCGCGGCCGGCTGCGCGTTCAGCGTGTCCAGCGCCTGCAGCGCCAGCGCGCGGCCCGGCCCCTTGGCGGCCAGGAAGAACAACTTGTCCAGGCCGGCCTCGGGCGCGGCCTTGAGCAGCGGGAACAGCGTGCCCAGCGTCTTGCCGATGCCGGTCGGCGCCTGCGCCAGCAGGCAGCCGCCGTCGCGCGCCTTGCGGTAGGCGGCCACCGCCAGCTCGCGTTGGCCGCTGCGGAACGCGTGCGGAAAGCGCAGCGCCGCCAGCGCCTCGTCGCGCGCGCGGCGATGCGCCTGTTCCTGCCGCGCCCAGGCCAGGTAGCGCTCGCAATGCGCGTTGAAGAACGCTTCCAGCTCGGCGGCCGGATGCGTCTCGGCCAGCACGGTTTCCTCTTCGGTGGCGACGTTGAAATACACCAGCGCCACCGTCAGGCTGGCCAGCCCGCGCGCCTGGCACAGCAGATGGCCGTAGACCTTGGCCTGCGCCCAGTGCGCGGCGCGGTGGTTCTCGCGCACGCTGTCCAGGCGCCCGCGATAGGTCTTGATCTCTTCCAGGCGCTTGGCGACGGGGTCGTAGCCGTCGGCGCGGCCGCGCACCAGCAGTTCGCCGTATTCGCCGGACAGGGCGATCTCGGTTTCATAGCCGGGGCCGCGCCGGCCCGTCACCACGCCGTGCCCGGCCACGCCTTCCTGGCCGGTCGGCGCGGGCGTGAAGCGCAGGTCCAGGTCGCCGGCGCGCGCGGTGAACTCGCACAGGGTGCGCACGGCGGCCACGCAGCTCATCGGCCGTCTCCCTGCGCGGCAGGCGCGGCTTCCATGTCCTGCCAGCGCACATGGCAGACGCTGACGGGCATGCCATGAGACAGGCAATAGTCCAGCCAGCGGATCTGGTTGTCCTGCAGCTTGTCGCCGGGGCCCTTCACCTCGACCAGCTCGTAGCGCCTTTCCGCCGGCCAGAAGCGGATCAGGTCAGGCAGGCCGGAACGGTTGATCTTGACGTCCGACAGCAGGCGCTCGAACACGCGCTTCAGATGAGCCGCCGGCACGCAGTCCAGCGCCAGCGCCAGCAGCGGTTCGGACAGCGCGTCCCACGATACGAAGGGAGACTGCAGGCCCTGCTTGTCGCGGTAGCGGCGCCATATCTCGTCGCGATATTCCGGCGTGTCCAGCAGCGCGAGGCAGGCCTGGAACTGCGCGGCGCGCCGTGCCGGAAAATCGGGCGCGCCCAGGTCGGCGGGGCCGCGCTGGAACGGATGGAAGAATGCGCCCGGCACCGGCGCGAACACCGCCGGCCAGCACAGCAGACCGAACAGCGCATTGAACAGCGTGTTCTCGACATAGTGCGCCGGCGTCTCGTCGCGGTGCCAGTGGTCGCGCACGGCCAGTTCCACCGGCAGGCCGTCCGCCGGCCGGGGCAGCACCAGGTCGTGGCGCGGCGCCGTGCGCAGCCCGGCGGCCGGCGGCCGGGGCTGACCCAGCGCCCGCCGCAGGCGCGGCAACATGCGCGCCACCCGCTGCGCTTCCTCTTCGCTTTCAGGCGCGGCCAGGGCCTGTTCCGCCAGCGCCAGCGCCTCGGGCAACAATGTCATGCGTTCGTGCACGCGGATGCGGCGGTGGCGCGCGCCCGGATAGGCGCATTGCGCGTACACCCGTTCCGCCGCCGGCCAGTCGCCCGCCCGCTCGCAGGCCTGGCCGATGCGCAGCAGCACCTTGGCGCGGCGCTGCTCCAGCCAGTGATTGGCGCTGGCGCAGGCCTGGACCTGAGCCAGCAAGGCGTCCAGCCGCGCGCCCGTCGTCGCCAGCGGCGTCTCGTCCAGCGCCGCGCGGCAGGCGTGCAAAGCCAGATAGCGGTCCACGTCGGCGCGCGACTGGAACGCGCGCGAGGCCGCGTCGAAAGGCACGCTCTCGTACTGGAACACGCCCAGGTCGGCCAGCACGAACTCCGACCAGTCCTGATGCAGGTTGCCGAAGAACATCAGCCGGAAGCGCTCGCAGACCTCGCCCGCCATCAGGCGCCAGACGGCTTCGCCGGCGTCCGGATGCCAGTCCCGATAGGGTTTCGCGTCGGGCTGCCGGGCGCGCAGCGCGTCCAGCAGCTCGGCCTTGCGCGCCGACGCGGGAAGATGGGGAAACAGCCGCAGCAATTCGGGCTTGGTATGCAGGCCGAACAGCTCGTCCGGCGTCATGGCCGCGTCCCGGTCCAGCCAGCCCAGCGCCTCCAGCGGCGCGGCGGCCGTCTCGGCCGGGCCGATTTCCTCGTAGTTCAGGCCGCTGGCGCGGAACCACGGCCCGCGCCGCAGCAGCAGCCGAGCCAGCAGCGCCTGCGACGGCCGCGGCAGCGCCGCGTAGTCGGCGACGAAGCGACGCTGCGGTTCGTCCAGCACATCGTCATAGCGCTCGGCCACCCAGGCCAGCGCGCGCTGGAAGTTGTGCAGGTAGTAATAACGGTGGGGAGGAAACATCGGCCGGGCCGGCGGGCTGGAAATAACTGGATATTTATCCAGCAATCATAGCAGGCGCCGCCCGGCGCGGTTCAGCCCTCCAGCGTGAATTGCGGCAGCACGATGTCGTCCGACACCCGCTCGAAGCAGACCCGCACCCGGCTGCCGATGCGCACCGCCTCGGGCGGGCTGTCGACGATGTTGGCCATCATGCGCACGCCTTCGTCCAGGTCGATCGCCGCGACCACATAGGGCACCCGCTCGCCGAAGGCCGCGCCCGCGCCGCGCCGGTTGATGGTGTAGGTGTACACGGCGCCCTTGCCGCTGCACTCGATCCAGCCCAGGTCTGCCGACAGGCAGGCGGTGCAGAATTCGCGCGGGAAGAACTGGCGCGCCTTGCAATGGGCGCACTGCTGGATCACCAGGCGGCCCTCCCTGGCCGCGTCCCAATACGGCTGGGTGACGCGGGTGGGTTGCGGCAGCGGACGTTGCACGGTTTCCATGGTCAGGCTCCGAGGATCAGGGTGGTATTGCAGGAAAACACCAGGCCGGGCGCGTGCACCAGCGCCAGCTCGGCCTTGGGCAGTTGCCGCTCGCCGCATTCCTTGCGCAGCTGGTGCACCGCTTCGAGCAGCAGCAGCATGCCGAACTGTCCGGGATGGTTGTAGGACAGGCCGCCGCCCGAGGTGTTGATGGGAAAGTCCCCGCCGGGCGCCAGCCGGCCGCCGGCCACGAAGGCGCCGCCCTCGCCGCGCTTGCAGAAGCCCAGCTCCTCCAGCGACTGGATCACGCCGATGGTGAAGTGGTCGTATATCTGCACCACGTCGATGTCCTGGCGCGTGACGCCGGCCATCGCCAGCGCCGCGTCCGCCGTCGCCGCCACGCTGGTGTCGAGCCAGTCGGACGTGTTGAACGGCGTGTAGTGATGCGAAAAGGATTCGGCGATGCCCAGCACGTGCACCGGCGGGCGGCGCAGCGAGCGGGCGCGCTCGGCCGTGGTCAGGATGAAGGCGCCGCCGGCATCGGTCACCAGGCAGCAGTCGCGCTGGCGCAGCGGGTCCGCGATCAGGCGCGAGGCCATCACCTCGTCGATCGACGTGTCCTCGCGCCGGTAGGCATGGGGATTGAGCTGCGCCCATTTGCGCGCCGCCACCGCCACCTCCGCCAGGTCGCGATGGGTGGTGCCGTAGCGCTGCATGTGCAGCTGCGCCACCATCGCGTAGTAGCCGATGGGACTGAGCTGGCCATAAGGCGTGATGAACTGCCCGCGCGGCATGCGCATGTCCTCGGGCGTGCCGCCGACCTTGCGCGAGCCGTCCGACAGCTGGGTGCTGCCGTAGGCCACCAGCGCCACCTCGCACATACCCGCCTGGATCGCCGCCATCGCGTGGCGCACGTGCATGACGTTGGACATGCCGCCGACGCTGGTCGAATCGACGTAGCGCGGACGGATGCCCAGGTATTCGGCCAGCTGCAGGCCGGCGCACTATGTCGAGAACACGCTGTTCAATGCGCTGTTCGGTCTGCTGTGCTGGCCGGCGGTGTTCG